>DATDXB010000159.1:0-3052 GCA_035289465.1 Candidatus Nanoarchaeia archaeon | reverse complement strand
TCTATCGCCTGTCTCTGCCTGCCCGGTATCATCCACAACCTCGAGAAGTGGAACCAAGTACAATGCAAGTACGCCCTCTGCCTGGGTAATGAGGTCCGAGAACGCGGCCTGCCCGTATCCTTTTGCGACGAACAGAAGTCCTATGACGAATGCGCCTTCTTCTTCAACCAGATCTTCAATGCCATCCCCTTCACCGAAATCTTGAGCGACTTTGGGGCCCTTCTTGAGAATCTGCTCACCAACCCCACCGCCCTCATCTCCACCGTCCTGGGAACCGCCTGCGACCTCGGCTGCGAAGCGGGACGCGCACCTGGCGGGTTTGGGGCCTGTTATCTCTGCAACCTCTACAATGAGATGTCAAAAATCGCTGATGCCGTGATATCGCTGAAGACCTTTTATGAATCTACTGGAGACTTCTATAAGGTCGATGATGGGTACTGCGGCAAGATGAAGGACCTCAAGAAAGAGATCAAGGCCGAGCAAGCAGGTGAGGCGACACCCGCTGAAGAGGAGGAGGCCGATCCGGGGATGGTCGATCTCCCAGACCAGCTCCAGCCAGGACAGGATGAAGAAGAGTTCGAGGAAGTGGCCAGCGCCCAAGAAGAACAAGATGAACGAGCAAGCAGATCTTCAAGCTCGTCATCTCGAGGAAGGACATGACGATGACCCTGAGTTCGCACGTGGAAACTAAAATGGATACGTATACACCTAAGTATACACGCCTGCAGAATTTTAGACACATGTCTAAAAAATCGGACATCATCGACAGGCCAGAATTTGCCGACATAGGCAAATTGTCGCCCAAAAGAGAATATCGACTCACGTTCACACAGTCGCAACCTGCATCTAACTACAAGTTAGTGGGGAAGGTACCACCAGTACTTTTATCTATCACATGATAGAAAAAACTACCACCTGGAAGCTCGCATCACAAGACAATGAACCTGTGAAGCACAACACCGAGAGGACGGGAAGATGAGAAAGAACCGCGATAACAACCAAAGTTCACACGTGGAAACTAAAATGGACACGTGTAAACAAAAGTTCACACGATTACAAAACGATGTGTTCCGACTACTCTGCGTTAAAGCAGGGGGAGTCCTGAACCAAAGAGAGATCGCTAAGGGCCTGCATGTCTCACCGACTGCGGTCGCAAAATCACTCCCTGCCCTTGAAAAAGAAGGCCTCCTGACCATGACCAAGGACAAGAAAATGAATCTCGTGAACGTGGAACTGAACAGGGAAAATCCGAAAGCCATCGCGTTCAAGAGAATCGAGAATCTCAAGATGATATGCGAAACGGATTTTGTGGCGTCCATCGAAGAACGTTTCCCAAGCTGCGCCATCATCCTGTTTGGAAGCTATTCAAAAGGTGAGGACACCAAGAAGTCCGACATTGACATCGCAATCATCCGTTCGAAGAGAAAAATGATCGACCTCGCACCATACGAAAAAATGCTTGAACGGAAGATATATCTCCATTGCTATGAACACTTCGACATGGACAAGAATCTCAAGACCAACATCATCAACGGACTAACACTCTCCGGGATGGTCGGACCGTGAGACTACTCAAACAATTCGCGGAGTACATCAGCGAAGACGCTTATAAATCTCGGACAAAGAGGCAGGGGCTATGAGAAAGATGGCTGAATGGCAAAAAATTGCCAATATTGGCAAAATATTGCCGCAAGTTCTCTCTCCCTTTGCCGCTGATTACTTTGCCAAACTGTCAATAAATGGCATTGCAAGAAAAACAGGGCTCCCGAGGCGAACTGTAGCCTATCAATTGAATAAGCTTATGACTGCCAACCTCGTGAACTATACCACTCAAGGAAAAAACAAGCTATTTGAGCTCGACCTTGATAAAAGAACGACAGGAACGCTGTTGAATCTGATCGAGAACGGTCGAACATTAAAGTTCCAACTAGAAACAAGATATGTCATGCCTATTGTCGATGAGATCCTGCGGCATTGTGAAAGCATGATCATCTTTGGCTCTTACGCCGCTGGAACCCAGCATGAAACGTCAGATGTCGATGTCGTGATCGTTGGAAGATCCAATCAGAAAGCCATCAAAGACCTGAAGCAAAAGCAAGCATTCGAGATCAATGAACAATACGTCTCATATGATGAATTCGAACATATACTCGCCTCGAAGAATCCGCTTGCCATAGAGATACTTCACAACCACATCATATTCGGAAACTTCTCCAGGATAGTGGATATCTTCTGGCGGAAAGGACATGATCAAAAATAAACTACAATGGTGCTGCAGGCAAAAAGACGGCATACACGTGATAGAATTAAAACCTCACTTAAGCATAGCATATTTCAACGAAGCAGATGAAACCTTGAAAAACATGATCCTCATAACAGGAAAATGGAAAGTAATCACTGCGTATTACGCATGTTATCATGCTCTCTACGCTCTGTTGATGAAGTGCGGAATAAAGTGCGAGATACACGATTGCACGATTGAACTGATGCCCCTGTTCGGTTTTAACGAGCAAGATCATAAATCCATGCAGGCATTAAAAGAAGACCGAATACAAGCACAATATTACTTGAAGAACATAGAATTAAAAGACGAGCAACAGATCAAAAGATTCATCCATGCCTGCAAACTGATCTCCGATAATTTGACCTCACAAATGATAGAACAGATCAGGACAACACTTGGCAAGGACTTGGAACCACGAGGCACTACACAATGAACCTGCTCCTATCATCTGCTCTATTCGGGTTCTTTGGCGGCCTAGTGCGCGCTATTGTCGGTGTGATGAAACTCACTAAACCTAAAAAGGAATTCAATGGAAGGTATCTCTTGTTGACTCTAATTGGATCCGGATTGATCGGCATGTTCGCCGCTATGCTCGTCGGAGCTGATTATCGCGTCGCTCTGCTTGCAGGTTATGCAGGCATTGATTTGATTGATGGACTGTATAAAGCGCAAAGCAAGAGGTGGGGACGATGAGAAAACTATTTTCGTGGATCGCTATCATAAGCATCATTCTCACGCTCCCCTCTCTAGTCCATGCTGATAGAACAA
>DATDXB010000158.1:0-4551 GCA_035289465.1 Candidatus Nanoarchaeia archaeon | reverse complement strand
TACACCCAAAAATCACGGACCCAGTTTAGTGTCTCCAAATGAGGCTGCTCACCAGCAAAGCTGGCGGCCGCCGTCATTTACTCCGTAAATGAGGCTGCCCGGATTTGAACCGGGATCTTGGAGTGTTTCGTGTCGGACACGGAACATCTAGGACCATGTCCGCCGATCCCGAACCCCAAAGTCTACCAAGTTAGCCCACAGCCCCTTGTGGATTGCGGAATCTTGACGCTGATTTAAAAGCCTTCCCTCTGAAATGCGCGGCATTTCGAGGCATGAAATGCGCGGCATTTCAAAGTGCCCCGAAACCATTTTAAAATGGAATTGAGGATAAATGACCATGAAGAAACCCTCAAGCGTGCGCTTCCCTTCCATCAAACTGGGCCTCTCAGGGGCTTTCATTTACTTCTCGTTTATGGCGCAGTTGTATGTCGTGAGCCTTGGGTCGCTTGTCCTCGCCATGATCTTGGCTATGAGCGTGGCCCAGGATGGGGCAAAACTCTTTGACCATAAGGCATCAGGACTTGCAGTACAACTCACCAGCGCAGGGGTCTGCCTGAGCATTTTATCTCTTTATTTGCTGATCGCAGGATTCTTGTTCTAGACAAAGAGCTTATTGAGGATGTCTGTGGTATAGAGGATGATCGCTTGAGTCTGCTCTTTGCTTGGCGAGAAGGGCTGTTGTTTCTTATGGACTGAGAAGATCCTCACCTGATTGACCAAGTGGATCTGCTGGTTGATCGCGGGATCAAGATCCACGCCCTTCTCGTGGAGCTTAGCAACCAGATTGCCTAGACCTATACCTGGGGTCTTCTCCAAGGCGTCAATTCCTGTCGCCTCAAAGTACTTGCGATGAAGCGCAATCTCAAGCAGACGACCGCAAATGATGACTGTTGATCTGTAACATCCGGCATCCATACACCTGCGCATCTCCACCAGATCAGCAGTCAATTCGTCTTTGATTTCAGAAGGGATCTTGCGCACATGCGAGTGGGCGAGAGTATCCTCCACATCAGGGCTTGCGCAGATGGAAGCCAGGGCTTCTGCCGCCTTCTTGGTCTTTGAGACATCAGAAGGATCAAGCTGACCCATTAAGGTAGTGAACTGCTGCAGGGTCTTGAGGTCAGAGGGTCTTGCCGATAGAGCTGATTGTTTGAGCTTGTCAATCGCTTGAACGTAATTGGAACGCAATTGGTTTCTTGCGCTACCCCCAAAATCGATCACAGAAGGCCGCTCAATTGCTGGTGCGACCCCCTTTTGTAACAGGGCATCTGAGGCTTTATAGAGCCGTTTGATCGATTCCTGCAAGGATTCAGAGGACATATCTCACCAGATGTCTTGCAGGGGTTTTATACGTTTCGATATGCGCATGCGGCTCAAAGAGCGATGATTCCCCTTGCGTAGAGGATCAGCACGATTCCTAAGCATATCAGCAGCAAGCCTGTCGCAAGGCGCATCCACTTTCGGTACTTCATCTTCCACTTCTTGACGTGCTCCATTTGCGTGCCAAAGTAGGCCAAGGCCAGGATCACAATCAGAGGTAAGACAAAGATGAAGTTGTAGAACAAGAGATAGTAGAGCGCGAGCATATCAAACTGTCTCGAAAGCAGGGCTGTGATGGCAAGATACGGACCTCCTGTGCACGGCAGTTCCACTGCGGAGACGATGAATCCCAAGAGAATGACTCCTGGAATCGTTCCCGTACGGGCGTATTTTTTGATCGTGGCAATATATCTTGTCGGAATCGCCAAAGAGATCCCCTGGCCATACCAGAAGAAGTCCTTGATCTCGACAAGACCTGCAAGGATGATGATCGCCCCCACGATGATCGATACGGGTTCTGCGATCTGTAACTTGTGAATGGAATAGAGTAGGCCTATGCCTGCCAAGAAATAGGTGATATACACTGCAGCGATATAGATCGAGCCCACAAAGAGCATCCTGCCCCTATTCTCCCTGAGTTTCAAGAGGGACGTAATCAGAAGGATGATGACACCAATTGCGCAAGGATTGATACTATCAATAAGGGCTGTGACAACGACTGTCGCGAGTTTGATGTCTAATGCCGATTGCATCCTCAGCACCCTACTCTTGCCGCCAATTCTTCCGGGGACAGGACTTGTTCTAGCGAAGTCCCATCGGAGAACTCCCAATGAGGATAGTTCAGCACGTTCTTCTCAAGGCACAAGTCAGGCTGACCATTGTCACCTCGAGGGTCACATTCGATATAGGGGATGAACTTGAAGGAATCCCCAAAGCTTTCCTTTTGCTTTGCGCACTTGGGGCACCAGAATGCACCATACATCTTGACGTCTTTTGAAGAAATGCATTTGGCAAGAGCATCATACGTACCCGGAGCCACTGTCGCCTTGCAAGAAGACAAGACCATCAACACGATCACCAGGACTATGAGAGTTCTCATTTTCTGAGGGAGATGATGCTTGATGCTAGCAGCACGAGGACCATGCTTGCTGAAAACTCACAAAGAGCACAAAGGGTCATCAGTTCGATGAACTGTGCGTAATTAAGCCAAGCGGTGAAAGCCAGGCCTCCAATGGCAAGGATCACCAGTAAGGGGCGATGGAGAGCATCCTTTTGAGCCTTATGTGAAGGAAGTGAATGAAGTTGGTGTAAGGATAAAGCAGCCACAATCATCACGGTCATATAGAAACCGATGCCCAAGGCCGCTACGGGAATTCCTAGGATCTCCGACCACAGCGATTGATTGACGATATCGCATGCGATATATCCATCAACAGGAGCCGGGCAGATCGCGCCTGCTGTCGTAAAATGAGCATAGGTAAGATACATCGCATTTAAGGCACCTAGAGCTCCAATGCCTATGATAAGCTTGAAGATCTGAGCGAGGCTTAATGTATTGATCAATAAGACCGTGCCGATGAGTAAAGCCGCTATCGCGACTAGGCCTACCACTTGCGTGGGAATCCAGCCAAAACCGATCTGAGGCTGAGCCTCAACGACGCTATAAACGGTCGTGAATAGACCTAGAAGGACAAAAATCAGGGCTGGCCAGGTATTTTCCATGATACTAGCAAAACTCGCAGGACATACTCTTCTTCTTGACTACTTTTGACTTCTTCGCCGATTTCTTCTTTGTTGCCATATCCCTCTATCCAGAAAATCGTTATTTAAATCTTTGGCATGAGTAGTAAGCGACATAAGTAAGTCATATCATCTGATCGCTTGCTACTCTCTGCCAGACATAACTTTTCCATGCTTTATTTATGTCTGGCACTAGAGGGATCCAATGTCGTTTAGCTTAATGTCCTGGAACCCCGATACTCTAAGCCTTACAACCGGAAAGTTCAGCAAGCTTGACTAGGGGCTGAGCCCCAGTCACAACTTCACCTGAGGCGAACTTCCAAGTCGGGAAACTCTTGATCTCCTCTTTTACGCAACGCTCCGCGAGATCGTTTGAACCCCTCACTGCGCACTCCACATAGGGCAAGAGACCCGCTGAAGAGCCAAACATCTTCTTTTGATCCTGGCAATGAGGGCACCAATACGCCCCATAGAATACTGCGCCATTTGCGCTTAGGCACTTTGCCAGCTCGTCATGGTTTGCGCTTGCTGGCCTGATGACTTTGATGTAGACGATGCCGATGAGCAAGAGAGCAATCACTGCGCCCCAAACCAAGAAATGACGAGCCATGCACTTGTTGATTTGAGAGGCCAATATAAAGTTTTTGGAGCGTAAATCTTAGGAGAATGACCAGAGGCTTCGCTGAGAAAGCCCCTGAAGGACTTTGCTCTGACCCAGCAGCGATGACGGGTTCACTCCAAAACGTTCCTTGACCTCATTGATGGCGTGCTTGAGCAGATCCCCCTTTGAAGCTAAGATCACAGGGTCTGAAGCCAGCGCTTTTCGTGTGGCTTCTCTCACCACCCAAACACCTAGAGGGAGCGTATATTCGTTGGTGATGAATCGCAAGGCAAGGACCGTCGCTTGCTTTCTCATCGCTTTGAGCTTTTCGAGGATAGCGAGGCGGCAGGCATAGTAACCCCCTGCGGTCTCTGAGGCGTATTCTTTTCTTCCGAATGTAGTCTCATGATCTGTTGACCAGGACAAGGGACCTTCATTTCTGACAGAGGATTCAAAGAGTTCATACGAGAAAGATTGAGGGAAGAGAAGGATGAGGTAGTAATTACCCAAGTAGCCACCGATGTAAAGTCTGTAATCGGCCATGGGGAAATCGCGGATCTCATCCCTCACCTTTTTGCCGAGCATATCATCTGTCGCCGTGATGCTCCATTTGGTAGGGACCAATTTTCTTTTCGCACCCAAACCTAAGGCCCCCACACTCAAGAGCTTGGTGAGCGCGTGCTCGTCCATACCTTTTGAATATAATGACGTGATCGCGTCTTGAGCCAAAAGATCAGTGTCACTGACCGCTCTTTCAACCCGAGAAGGGATAGTCGGATTAGTGGTGAGTTTGACTTCTTTGAGCGATCCGCTGGGTCCCACAGGCGCGCTATAGCCATCTGATTGGACGCTGAAGTGGGGTGTGGCGGAAAGTTTGATGTCGATGTCGA
>DATDXB010000157.1:0-6714 GCA_035289465.1 Candidatus Nanoarchaeia archaeon | reverse complement strand
TTCATCGACAAACAGACCACCAAACGAGAAAAACACCCGCGCACACCAGCACAACGAGCAAAAATAAAAGTGAATCTCGGAGAGAACTACCAACTCCTAAAACTCATCAAACAGGCATATACCTAAGAGTTAACAGTATCCTCCCATACGTTTATAAGTGTCGGAGAAGGACGATCACCCATGGCTTCACCATCAATCAGCGTCGATTCAAAGGACTTTGTCCAGGCAAACCAGGATCTAAAAGATCTCGAAGAGCTAAGGGAACAGCAGATCCGCGCCTGTCGCGATGTCATCACAATCTCAAAGAAGATCATCTACGCCGTTCACAGGGGTGAGATGGATATTGCTCAAAAAGAGATCCCTACCATCAAGAAGGCGCTCAAATCAGCAGGTGACAAGTCCCAGGACACAGGGATGTACACGGTCGCTTGGCAGGAATATGTCGAAGCCTTGGCGTATTATCATGTCGTCGCAGACAATAAACTTCCCACAAGAAAAGACCTGGGTTCTTCAACAGCAGAATACTTGATGGGTCTCTGCGATCTCTGTGGCGAACTCGTAAGACGAGGCGTCAACAGCGCGGCCAAGGGCAACACCAAGGAGACACAGCGCATGAAGGAATTAGTCGAGCGCATCTTTGGCGAATTCTTGAACTTCGACTTGAGGAACAACGAACTCAGGAAGAAGGCAGATGGCATCAAGTACAATCTCAATAAATTAGAAGACGTCTTGTATGACCTGAAGATACATCAGAGAAGTTAATTCTCAAAAGATAAAGAAAAAAGGCGCCGGGGCGGGGAGTTTCAAGGCTCGGTATACCGAAACCTATTTGAACCCCGAATCCCTTACGGGAAGCAGGTTATCAGGCTGCCAGCGTACCTGGTTTCCTCAAGAGCGTAGCTCTGAGGGATGCAAAAATCGCCGGGCGATTTTGAGCAGGCTCACCCCGGCGTTTTTGGCGTCCGGGCGCCATTTCGTTCTTAGGCATACTCCTTAATTGCAGTTTCGTGGACTGAGCCGGAAATACGTGTCAGTTGTCCGAAAACTTTTCGATCCCGGCGGAAATTCTCCCTAAATGGGGTGTGATTTCCGGAAAAAAAGAAGCTCATTCGTAAATATTGCATGATTGAAGGGGCATCAAAAAAGTTAAGATTAATGAATAAGGGGAGGACATTCTTCTTCAATGCGAGTCTCACGAAAACTCATCGTCAAGAAGACAATGTATGGCAATGGTCTGTTCGCCAAAGTGCCTATCGCCAAGGGCGAGATGCTCACCATCTACACAGGCCCAATCTCCAACAAGTTTTCAGAATACTGCGTTTCCGTAGGCAAGAATCGCTTTCTCGGAGGGGGACCAAAAGCCGACTGCAAGGCCGACTATATCAATCACGGCTGTAATCCCAATGCGTACATCAAGTATTTGAGAGGAAAATGGCCGGAGCTCAGGGCGCTCAGAGACATCAAGGTCAGCGAGCATATCTCCTTGAACTACCTCACCTGTGACTGGGACTTGCATGACAAACCCTTCAAATGCAAGTGTGGATCAAAGAATTGTTTTGGATGGATTCGTGGATTTAAGTTTCTCACAAAGAGACAAAGAAGGCGATTGCTCAATCAGGGATTGGCGCCGTATTTGAGACAGGAACTGGTCAAGCCTATGCTGAAGATGTAAAGAAAAAACGCCACCGCCGGGATTTTCATGCTTGGGTACCGCAAGCTTTTTGAACCCGGATGTCCTCACGGACAACAGCTTCTCGGGCTGCCGGCAAACCAGATCTGCCGCCAGTGGCGTTTTTGGCGCTTTCGCGCCATTTCTTTCTTAGGCACCCTCCTTAATTGCAGTTTCGTGGACTGAACCGGAAAAACGCATCATTTGTCCGAAAACTTTTCGATCCCGGCGGAAATTCTCCCTAAATGGGGTGTGATTTCCGGAAAAAACGCGGTTCACTCGAAAATCTTGCATGATCTGAAGGGCATCAAAGAAGGTAAGGTTGCAAAAATGAATCTCTTCAATGGCGGATCTTAATCGGATATTGGCGATAATCCGGATCTCCGAGTATGGTTGTCAGGGATGAATGGATCTTTTTCCAATCTTTATTTTTTTGAGGAGGTCGACTATCCTCGGGGATGACAATCACAGGGAGGTGGTAATCGTCCATGAAGAGCAGAGAGGGAAGTCCCATCTTGCCATGCCCTGACACATCAGTATGTACTACGAGGGGGATACGTTCACTACGTGCTTGCAGCACGAGATACATTCCTGAGGGAGGAGGATATTGTGTATTCAACCAGGGTTCAGCGGCTTTGAGGAGACTTGCACGTTCTTTCTCTCTGCTTTTTGATTCGTCGTCTTTACTGTCATCCCAGTGTACATTGACTGCGGCTCGAAATAGCGATTCAATGGTACGAAGCCTTGAATCTTGATATTGTGGGCTTCCACCAAGGGGGAAGAAGATGTCAGTAAGGATCCCGTCTTTTTTCTTAAGCTTGCCTCCCGGGATTATCAATTTACTTAATTTACTTTGCGCATCGAAGAGTGTAGTTGCGTACTCAACATGAAGGATTCCTTTCTCTTGTAGGGGGGAGAAATAGGCCTGCGCATCAGCCAGATGGGACTCGTTGTCCTCTACGACGAGGATGTTGAGGGGTGTTTTTTCTTGTTGCATAGTTCTTACCTCACGTAAGTGCTCTAGGCTCCAGCGATTCATAAAGATAAACTTCCCCTAGGGAGGGAAGACTAATATCCCCCTTAGGGAGGTAACTTTATAAACAAGGGGACCTTCAAGACGATGATGGACACCAGAGTGCTCGGGGATCTCGGACTTACTCCCGGAGAGATCAAAGTCTATCTTACCCTTATAGGTCTAGGTGAATCTACGACTGGCCCCATCGTGGACGAGTCAGGCGTTTCTGTATCCAAGGTGTATCCCATTCTTGAGAGGCTGGCGAAGAAAGGTCTTGTTAGTCACATCATCAAACAAAAGGTCAAGTACTTCAGGGCCGCAAGTCCCACACGTCTTTTAGATTACCTTAAGGAGAAATCAGATACGCTCAAAATGCAGGAGACTGTTCTCAAAGAATTGGTCCCACAGCTGGAGCGCAAGCAAGAAACTATTGTCACAGAGGAGACGGCCCAGGTCTTTGATGGTCTCAGGGGAATCCAGACCGCCCGCGAGCGGACCTTACGCATCATGAAGAAGGGTGACGAAATGTGGATCCTCGGTATCGCCCGCACCCCCTATGACCGACTCACTGCTTATTTCAGGGAGTATCACGACCGTCGGGCAAAGAAAGGGATCTCCTGCAGATACCTCTACAATGAATATGCAAAAAAACCTTTTGGCGAGACGTCAGTGTCTTATCCCTTGAGTGAAGTACGATATATGCCTGAGGGAATGATCACCCATGCCTGGATGGAGATCTATGCCGACACGGTCACTATTGGCATGAACTTCAAGAAATCGTTCTCTGTGGTTATCCAAAACCAAGACGTGGCTGATTCATTCCGCAATTATGCCAAGTTGTTGTGGAGTATTGCACATAAGTAACGTTCAACGTCTCCCCCCTGACGACAATTTTATAAACCATCCACGGGTCCCCGCAAGCAATGATGCGTACTCACACCTGTGGAGAGCTGACCAAGAAGGACTTGGGTAAAGAGGCGACGCTCTGCGGTTGGGTCCATGTCAGAAGGGACCACGGTGGTATCATATTCATAGATCTCAGGGACCGCCACGGCATCACTCAGGTCGTCTTTGATCCTTCTCACAACAAGGAAGCCCATAAAGCATCAGAACATCTTGGGCGGGAATGGGTCATGAAGATCGCAGGGCATGTCAGGATGCGTCCTGAGGGTATGGCAAATCCCAAGATGCACACAGGCGACGTTGAGGTGTTAGTCGATAGCATGGTGATCCTCAACAAAGCGGAAGTCCCTCCGATAGAAGTCGATGATCGAGCATCGGCAAGCGAGGAACTCAGGCTCAAGTACCGCTATCTCGATTTGCGTAGGCCCATCATGCAGCAGCGCTTGCATCTGCGCCATCGCGCGGCCCAAGCGGCAAGAGAGTATCTCTCCGATCAAGGGTTCATGGAGATTGAGACCCCTATGCTCGTCAAGACCACTCCTGGTGGTGCAAGAGTCTTCAAGGTCCCTTCACGATCTCACCCTGGTAAGTTCTTCTCTTTACCTGAAAGCCCGCAGATTTACAAACAGCTCTTGATGGTCGCGGGCTGTGATCGCTATTTCCAGATCGCGCGATGTCTCAGAGATGAGGACTTGCGTATGGATCGCCAGCCTGAGTTCACCCAGATTGACTTGGAGATGAGTTTTGTCGACATGGATGATGTCCTGGCAATTGGCGAGGGTGCATTAAAGCACATGTTCAAGAAAGTCTTAAATCTCGACGTCAAGACTCCCTTCCAGCGTATCACCTTCCATGACGCCATGCGTACCTATGGTTCAGACAAGCCGGACTTGAGATTCGGCCTCGAATTCGTCGATGTCACGCAGATCGCCGCAAAGAGCGACTTTGGTATCTTCAAGAGTGTCGTCGGCAAGAAGGGCCATGTCTTCTGTCTCAGAGTCCCAGACGCGGCCAAGTTCTCACGCACTGAGATCGAAGAATTGATTGAGATCGCAAAACTCCACAAGCTCGCAGGTCTTGCCTATATGAAGGTCGCGGGCGCAAAGCTCGACAGCAATATCGCCAAATACTTCGCAGAGCCTCTGCAACAGGAGCTCATCAAGGAGACGAAGGCAAAAGACGGCGATCTCTTGCTCTTCTCTGCAGAGGAATTCGAGAAGGCCGCAAATGCTCTTGGTCAAGTGCGTCTCCACTTGGGCAAGAAGCTCAACCTCATCAAGGAGGGCGAGTGGAAGTTCTGTTGGATCGTGGATTTCCCGATGTATGAGTGGAACGAGGAACTCAATGCCTGGCAGGCCCGCCATCACATTTTCACGCGTCCAAAAGATGAGGACTTAGAGAAGCTCGAGACAGATCCTGCGTCTGTCAGGGGCAAGCTCTATGATGTCGTGCTCAATGGTGTCGAGCTTTCTTCAGGCAGTATCCGTATCCATGAGAAGGCTCTGCAGGAGCGTGTCCTCAAAGTGATTGGCCTCACCTATGAGCAGGCCACCAAGAGATTTGACTTCCTCTTGGAGGCTTTCAAGTATGGCGCTCCGCCTCACGGTGGGATGGCCTTGGGCTTTGACCGTCTCGTCGCCTTGATGGGCGGGCATAATGACATCCGTGAGTTCATCGCCTTCCCAAGAAACAAGGCGACTGAAGATCCGCTTGATGGCAGTCCTCAAGAATGGACTGAGGAATTCCTCAGGGATCTCAAGCTCAAAGTGGACTTGCCTCCGCCCAACAAGCCGAAATAGGAAGTATGTTCAGAGCGTTTTTATAGCGATTTTTGTCTCGATATGACATGACGCTAAAGACCACAGCTATTCTGATGCTCGCCTTGCTCTCGCTTTTCTGGATGGCTTCTTGCGGCGCTCCACAGCAATCGCAAGCTCCCATCGTGATTGAGCAGCCCGTTCCTTCCGCTCCGATCATTGAGCAAGCGGCTCCTGAGCAAAAACCATCAGAGCAAGAGCTCTCTCTTGACGAGATGCTGGCAAAGCTCAAGGCACCGGATGCTCAAGCGACCGCTGAAGCTCAATCGTATGATCAGCCATCAGCGCCTCATTCTGGTCCATTGCCAACGACAAAGAAAGAGGCCTGTAGGGCCACAGGTCTTCCCTCGACATACGAAGCCTGTCTTAACGGCTGTGCAAGGACATGCGGCGACATCTCTCAGGCCAAGTGTGATGAGGTCGAAGTCCCAGGGCAGGATCAGAACTTTGTGTGTTATTCGTGCTCGTGCTCCTAAACATCCGCAAACCTTTTTATAGCCACTCGTGATTCTGCAGACTATGGACGTCGACGAGAAATTGCTGCGCCAGATTGCCAAAAACGCAAGGCTCCATCTGTCTGACGCAGAGGTCAAGACCTTCACTCCTCAGCTTGCTGACGTGCTTAAGGCCTTCTCAAAGCTCAAGGACGCGCCCACAAAGGGTGTGGAGCCGGCGTTTCATCCGATTGATCTTCCCGCACACGAGCGCAAAGATTCACCAGGCCCTTGCTTGTCCCAAGACGATGCGCTCTCTCTGACTCCTCATAAAAAAGACGGATTCTTCAAGGGTCCAAAGGCGATTGACAAATGAGTATCAAGGACTTCGTCAAGCAGGTTCATGCAAAGAAGATCGACGTAGTCAAGAACACCAAGGAAGCGCTCTGTGCGCTTGAAGGTATCAATTCAAAGCATCATTTCATGACTGTCGTCTCTTCTGATCTCGCCCTCGCCCAGGCAAATGCAGTGGCAAAAAACCCAAAGGGCCGGCTCGCAGGTCTTCCGATCACCGTCAAGGACTGTATCCTCGTCAAAGGCGTCGAGTCCACGGCGAGTTCAGCGGTGCTCAAAGGATACGTCCCGCTCTTCTCGGCGACAGTCATTGATCGTCTCATCAAAGAAGGTGCGATCATCTTGGGAAAGACGGTGCAGGATGAGTTTGGTTTTGGTACATTTTGTCTGAATGTCGGCAAGGGTATTGAGGTCCCCACCCATCCGATAGATCCCACACATGTCTGTGGTGGTTCGTCAGGCGGTTCAGGAGGCATCACGCGCGCCGCGAATTTCGTTCACGCTTCGATTGCCGAGACTACG
>DATDXB010000156.1:0-3725 GCA_035289465.1 Candidatus Nanoarchaeia archaeon | reverse complement strand
GTTCTTGGCGAGGGAGAGATCATAGATGTCATGTATACCGACGAATTCAACAGGATGCGGACATTAGAGGGCGTGACGCGAGAGCAAGCAAGAGTGTTTACGGATTCACGATCGCTGACCAAGGAACAAGTCAGCAAGCGCGAGGGACAGATCAGATCAAAGTTCTCAGATGAAGCGAATATAGTACCCGACCGTAATGGCATCGAAGCCGCACTTGCTCAAACGCTCGGAGCCGATAGCCTTCTTGCGACAGACCAGGGTCTCTATGAAGTGTTGAGGATAGCATCTCTCAATCGAGCGCAGGGCCGTCAGATTGCCCAAGAGACACTAAGAGAGTGGGGGATCGGATTCTTGAGATTCAATTATGGCAATGCCTACCAACGGGCAAGAGAACATATCGCAAGACAGATACGAGAGGGCATTGATCCTGTGACCGCGCTCAACAACGCCAGGAACGACGCGGCGAGAATATTGAGAGAGACTGAATTCGGACAGCAATTAAGCGAGCAAGAACAGCAAGCAGTCATACCCCGGCTACAGAGACAATTGATCTTGGACTTAAGCAGACAACAAGTGAGTGAGGCTAAAGCGCTTGCCAAAGAAGAGGGATTTGACAAAGCATTGGAATTGATACGTTCTGACCCTGAGCTCAACAATCCGACGATTATATCGGAATTGACGAAGACCAGCAAGCCTAACATGGTCGCTTTAGTGACGGGTCTTGCCGCAAGACAAAGGGATCTCGAGCCAAGAGAAGGGGAATATAGGGCAAGAGTGTATACAGCACAAAGCGAGGTCCCACCTCATGAGGAGCAAAGAGGCTGGACCAGGTCCGACGATGATGTCTGATTCCCTATCCCAATCATTGGTGAAGTCTATGAAGAAGGTAAGCCCTTGTCCAGCCAAGAAGTTGAACAGCGTTTCGGACTCAAACTGCAAGATGAACAAGGCATGATCGTGAAGATGGGTGGCGGCAGGATGGTCTATCTAGACCAGGAGATGACCGTCGTCATCGATAAGGATGGTCGGGTGAAGGACTCATTCTTTGGTAGACTGGACAAAGAAGAGATCGCTGATATCGCGCCAGGAGACACTATCCAATATGCGAGTGCGATCGAATTCAAAGGGATCGGCATGACTGGACTACAGGCCGTCGTGGTAGTCAAAGGCCAAGATCTGACAGAATCCGAGTTTGAGGAGTTCTTTGAAAGGACAGCCGAGGAACATGGTTACTCCGAAGCAGACAAACAAGCGTTGATGGGAAAGATTGAAGCAGAGAAACCCTTTGGAAAAGGGGTTTGGCTGATTCCAGGGACCGCTGCGCAAAGAAAGCACTATGTGATCAAGAGAGAGACATCTGAGGGACTTAAGTATGAGATCTTCGAATATCAGAATACAGGAGAACTTAAGGGTGAACCTGGCATGTTCATAGACTATATGTTCCAGGCAGGATCAGAAGAACAACCGGGACTTTCAGACTATTCAGGAGAGCATCAAGCGTATATCAACCAGAGAGACCTCTACACTGCAGGCGCTCAATTGACTGTGATGACCTTACAAAGACCATTGGCGTTTGACAGTCACAGGGATCCTGGCGCAGGACTCGGCGGCAGGTACAAGAACGCCATTACCTTTAGGGCGACATTAGGAGACCGCAAGCGCACAGATGTGGTGGATTACGCCATCACAAAATCAAAGACCTATAATGATATTACGAGGGACTTCGCTTGGGAAATGGTCGACGATGAACTCCCCGCGATGAGATTGATGTTTGAGAACCTAGGTAAGAACACCAGAGCGTTCCTTGATGCTGATTATGTCTTCTTTGGCGAGATGAGGGCGGGCAAGGATATTGACCTGCAAGGAAGGGTCGCTGACTTCGCAGAGTTCATCAAGCTGAATAGAGATCACTTCATGAGTCAGTTGGACCCATCCCTTACTACCGAAGAAAAAGAACTCAGATGGACCGGACATAAGGATCAACGTAAGAAATATTTGGTGAACAAATGGATGATGTACTTGTTCACAGTCCATCTTGCGCATAGCAAGCAGTTTAATCAGATCCCTGGCAAAGTGTCAGACAGCGCCTACTTCAGGGAATTCTTCAATAACATGTTTGATGATGACCAAGAAGCGGTTGAGACTGTATTAGGCAGGATCAGGGAGATGGAATCCAGACAAAAATCCCTGCAACCGCAGGACTACATACGAGAGGTGACAGATATAGTCTATGATCACTGGGATCAGGTTCATCTGAAGATCTCGTCAACGCAAAAATTGCCAGCAGGCCCTGCCATGATAATCCCTGTTTCTCCAGCTGGAGATGTCAATGAGCGTATACGCCGGGCATCTGATGCGATCACAGCATTGACTGATAGGGCAAGACGACCTAAAGAGACAGCAGGATCGTTGTTGACAGGATGTATCACAGGTTGTCTGAGTCCCGCAATGACCACTCAATGGCTTGATGAGATCGACACCTACAAGACCACTGATCCTGATAGGGCCCTTGACGAGCTTGCAAATCTCAAGAAGAGCCTCAAGGATATCGAACTGCCCGAAAAGGACCCCTATTATGGGATCATCGACGAGATCGAAGAACAGATCCGCGAGATTAAGAGATTGCAAGAAGAGTCCTTACCATCTGCCACTGAAAAGATGGCGATAGAGGATCTGCGACAGCAAGCAATGGACGTGGCGCGTCTGGCCCCAGCGTCCCCCTTAGTGTCAAGAGTTATTGCAGATATATCGCGAGAACCCGGCAAAAAACAAAGAGAGCTGTCACCTTCGACAAGCAAGACTGTTAAAAGCCGAGTCAAGGATCTTGAGGGTCTTACGCTCATTTCAAGAGGGCGATCACAAGAATTAAGGGAGAAGATAGGTGACTTAGAATCACGTATCGAAGTTGAACCCACGAGTATTAAGGCGAACGAATTAACGAACGAATTGAATTATGCATTGTCCGAAGCGTTTGTGTATACACAACTTGAGAGGGAGACAAAGCCAAGACTTAAACCTGGCGCCTCTTTTGATGAAGTGGGCGATATTCTTGCGAAATATCATAGGGAGAAAATACCTCGCGAAGAAGCAAGATCGAAGTTAGAGGCGTTGTTAGATGAATCGGAAGATGTTGACGAAGTCGTTAGAAAAACAATCAGGCCCGTGACATACGTTAATACGGACTTCCCCCATCCAGTCGCTATAAAGAAGATCTACGGGCAGACGTTCATCACAGCCTTGATGGAAGGTGAGAATATGAGATTTGTCCTTTCAAGCCAGGCATTGACCCAACTAAAAGCGATGCGTGATCAGAAGGTTTTTGACTCAGATGGAAGATTGATTGAGGAGAATGCGAGAAGATTTTTAACTTCAATTATAGAGAGAAACACTCCCAAAGCGAGTCAGATAAAGGCCAAGGTGAATGAGGCCTTGAGGGTATGGAAGGAATTCTTAGAGACCAAGAATACACAGCTGGCGGATACGCTGCTGACATTTGGATTGTCTCCTTATGCCGCAGATGGGGATATGAACGAACTTGAATTGATAGAGCGAATGGATGATACTTATGGGATTGAAGAGAGTAATATCGAAGGGCTGGCTGCAGTCCTTGATAGATTGAAGAGCGAGACTATTGATGAAGTCGTAGTTGAGCTTGAAGCGCCAGGAGCGTCCAGGAGATTTGCGAAAGCTGTTGATGCGATGAGGAGCGGCACGCTTATACGGAT
>DATDXB010000155.1:0-4047 GCA_035289465.1 Candidatus Nanoarchaeia archaeon | reverse complement strand
CCGTAATATCAGGGGTCTTCTCGAGTATTTCCCTCTCCGTTTGATCCGCTTGCCGCATGAGTCGTGTCTTCTCTGCTTGCAATCGAGCATACTCTTGCTCGAAGCTATCTGCTCGTTGGGCAAATGTACTTATCTCCGCCTCTTGTTCTTCATTCAGGACCACTTCTGAGGGCACAGGTCTGAACAGGTTCGATACACCCCTGAAGAATCCTCTCAATGTATCTCTCGAACCTGCGAACACTTCGCGTATCCGGTCAGCGACGGTCTTTTGAGCGGGAGATGGCTTGGCCGCAACAGGCAGTTCTGCCGGAGGCTGGACAACTACAGGCGTCACGAGCCCCTCTTCTTCGGGAGGTATGGACTGCCTGACATCCTCGATAGAGTCGATCAGGTCTTGGACACCCATAGCGTCTGGTTGTGTGCCCACTAAATCATCAACAGCTTGTCTTGCCGCATCAAGATGCGGGAGTGCGTCTTGCACCTGCGCATCAGGCACTATTCTCGCTTCCTCGATCTCGATGTGCGCGAGACCTGTCTCTCTACTGATGGGTTCGGTGATCCCACTTGCTCTTTGCTTCGCATCCGCGATATTCTCGCTGGCTTGCGGCAGCAGACCATCTTTTGCGTTCTCCTTGGCTTGCTGTACGAGGACGTCTATCTCTCTCGTCGCTTTTTGCGCTGTCGGATGTTCTTGGTCAAGCTTATTGTCGACCACAAACGTATCCACTTCCCCTGCCAGCGCACGGGCGGCGAGCTGTTGAGAGCTCATGGGTCCAAGAGCATCTTCGCGTGTCTCGTCGAACACAACGTCTTTGATGTGCCCTTTTCTCTCCGGATTACGGTTTGCCATGCGCGTATCAAGAGATTCAAGATCGTATTCCCTATATCTCACGCGGATCGCGCGGATTCCCTTGTCGTAAAGGAACTTCGTCCGGTGGTGAGCATCCATGATGTACTTGCCCCCATCAGGAGAGCGATATACCGTAACGACAGTCTCCTCGCGGAGCTTCTCCACATCAGTCACTCCTTTCTCCAGAGCGCTTCGCTTCACAGGTGATTGGAAGTCCTCGCTGGGGATCAGATTGTCGATCTGTACGACATCGAAATTCCCCTCGGCGAGCTGTGTTAATGATACTGTGATGAGCTGAGGGCTTCTGCGAGTACCCACATTCACGACGGCGCTATCACCTTTCACTTCCACAACCAAGCCCTCCCTGCCGTCGGGAGCGACATAACGCCCATCCTTCTTGATCTGTGATCGTGCCTCCTGCTGGAATTGATCCCTTTGAGCTTCTAGTCGAGCTGGACTGAGTTCCTCAACCACAGGAGGACCTGGTTCTGCAGGGAGACCTCCCTCTTCTTGCTGATGTGTCGCTATGCTCTTGCGTAAGTGATCAGCGATCTCGCTCTCCAATGGAATGGTGATCCAATCATTTTGTTCTGCCATCTCAAGAGCCAAGGCTGCGGCATCAAGATTGCCTGCGCGATTGGCTTCGTCAGACTCGACGCCAAAGAGATAACTTCCCAGGAATTTACCCGTATCGGCATCCATGACCTCGTCCACGACGGCATCTGGATCCTCAAGAACGACACCTGCCTCTTCATATCCGCGCTCTATAGTCTGGGCGACACTTGCAAGATAGGATGAAGGGAGCTCACAGATCGTACACCCATGCTTCCGACTCACTTTTAGCGCCAAGGCATTTGCTTGTTTGGGGCCAAGCGCTGCGGAAGTCACCTTTGCGACATCACGCGCTGATTGTTGCTGCCCCTTTGTCAAAAGATCCTGTGCCTCAGAGATACGGGCTGTCCTTTCTCGCACAAACTCACGCAGCCCCGCTGAAAGCTCGCCAAGTTCCTGAGTACGCCGTCTGATCGCATCAACAATCGAGAAGTATCGAGACCTGTCAAGACGCTGAGCTCGTCTCGCTGCCTGTTCGGAGAAACGCTGGGTAAGTCCAGCTGCCTGCCCAAAGGAAACAGCCACATCAAGGGACTGTGATTGGATAGCCCCTGCGATCTCCTCATGACTAAGTCCTGCATCTGCAAGCAAGAGGACAATCTCTGCTGCCGTATATCTGGCGTCTCTCATGCGTTTGACCATACTGCTGAGGTCGGCTTGTGGCGACGCCTCGACACGGACGTCCACAGGAGTCCCAATCCTATCATCCAACGGCAGTTGAGATTGATCGATGCCTAGGATGAGCGCCGTCAACTCTTGCGTGTCTAATCGGCTCTTGCTTGCCGCCTCGAGCACCAGGCTACGGCCCTTGGTCGCGCTCACTTGGCGCCTGGCCTCCTCTGCTGTCGCTTTCTCAAGCAGCATCGGGACTATCGGCTTGACCTCGACGACAGGAGCAACGGGGCTTGGAACAGGCATTGCAGGGGGTGCTTCTGTCGGGATCGGCGCAGGCGTGACTTGAGGTAGACCTGGCACCTCTTCTGCTGGAACGACGGGACGCTCCACAGGCCGGACTTCTGGGGTTGGGGTGATCACCGTCGGAATGCTTGGCGCGATCTCAGAGGGAGGAGCGCGGACGGATGGCTGGGGGGTCGCCGTTTCTGCACGTAGGCCTAGTTCTTCAGGTTTGATCGTCGAGAGATCCCTGCCTGCGATCGTGTCAAGGCCAATGTGCGCAAGATAAGCACGGTATGTACTTTCTTTGTCCTTATCGAATGTCGGACTCAAAGGATCGCTGAACGTAGCAGCGTTGACGATCTTTACCCTGAGGCCTTCAAGCGCAAATCGTTCTCTTGGGAGCAGATTTGGTCGGGCGAGCTCTTGGTCGATCATCCGCTGGATCTCAGCATACTGTCTGTCGGGGACCACTATGACATCAATGCCATCCAGTACGTTTACCGGCCCTGTGACTTGGATCTCTGGAGCGTCTGTGCCGCGATCTCCTTTTGGACCTCCAGATTCATCATGCAGAGCGAATGCACCCCTACTGCGTATATCCATACCCATATACTCATCCAGTTGTCCAAGTTTTCTTGAGGGATCAGTAGTGATCTTATTTGCAGATAGTTGCCAATCTTGGTAAGCCGCAGAATCCATCGGCGTAGCATCGAACTTTTGTCCAGCAAGCCAGTCTCTCTTGAAGATCAAGAGGGGGAGACTGCTACTCTTCATATAATGATGATAGGGTATCGGACTCATGAATACATGATCCAATTGACCCAACTCAACATAGGAATCATATTTGCTCTTACCTACTTTGGCAGTCCCTAATTGCCGAGGGGTCAGCAATTGCCCTGACTTGATTATTGCCAGCAGAGTACCGAGATCCCGCACTCCATGAATCGGCTGTAGCTTGCTCGCGATCTCTCTCGCAGTCTCATAGGACTGAGGCCGTGATCCTGGGTCAAGAGCGATCCCCTGTTTCTGCGCATGGAGCTTGATGATCGTGTCCAGGTTCTTCCCTAGACTATCTCGCACTCTTGCTTTGACCTCTTGTGCAGTCACGGGTGAGGGACCTACCCCTGTAGGCGTCGGGATCATAGGCGCAGGAGGCTTGATCTCAACTGGAGTGGGTGCTATCGGAACTTGCACGGGAGGGGCAGGAATCGCTACTGGCTGCTGAACAACTGGGGGCGCTGTCGAGGGAAGTGGCGCAGGTGTCGGTGCAGCCGCTTGGATTTGGGCCTCAGCGACACGTTGAGTCAACTGTCGTAATTGCGCATTACGGATATGATCCTTTCTCACTTGGATATTGCCCTGCGCGTCACGCTCAAAGACCTCCTTCATCAAACCAGGATAGGAAGAAGCGTCAGCGAGATAGAACGTGTTGAGCAAGTCAAAGTAGGTCTTGATATCCACGCCTGAGTTTTTGGCGCCGTCACTGATCTGTCTGAACGCATCATCCACTTTGATTTTGCCTGTGAGTAACTCACCAAGCGGATCTGATCTGACTAACTCCAGACCTAGTCGGATCTGGCCGGGGCTAAATCCTAACTCCTGTAGGACAGTCGGCATGATGGCCTCAGTCTCACGGTGCTGTAGGTGGGGATCCGATCTTCCTGAATCCTTGTTCTTTGCCGCAGCCA
>DATDXB010000154.1:0-5369 GCA_035289465.1 Candidatus Nanoarchaeia archaeon | reverse complement strand
CATCGACGACGCGACTGCTCATTGAGAGTAGGATTCATGAGCAAATACTTCTCCCGAATAACTTTCTCAACTTTCACAGTAAATCCCCAAGAATTACTCCTTAATATACTTTGCGAAAGTTATTATTTAACAGACCCTAAGGGAGAATCCTGATGGGACCGTACGACGAGTCCATCGCCCTGTCCAAGACACGGTCATGCGCATCAATTTCATTTCAGATCTTTGCAGACAGTTTATTTTGGGCAAGAGATTGTATCCTCGCCAATTACCTGAAGAACCAAGTTATTATTGGAATCTAGTAAACCTATCTCATTATTCTCCGGACAGGTCACGATATCCGATGCTACTACACGAAGCAGACAGGCCGAAGAGAAAGTGATTCGTTATCGCTCAAGCGCTTCACGTAGTTTAGGGATGATCTCTTTGCGCATGATGATTCCTGGACGTATCGAATGATTGTCGGAGAATTTGATATGGAGCGCATGTGATAGCGCATCGCGGCTATCATCATCGACTGCCAAGAACTCGTTATATCCTACTTCGATATCAATACAGCTCAAGATGATGTTGTCTAGGCCATGTTCTTTCTTGAGTTCCAGAAGGCCACGTTCAAGTTCTGTTCGATTCTTTTTGATGAAATCATCCACATGGAGGATCTCGAGCTGGACGACGCCCCATTTCTGTCCATCGATGGTGGGTCTGGCGAGTTCAGCAAGAAGTGCGTCCTTGATGGACCCTTTGAAAGCAGACTTATGCTCAAACATCTGATGGATATAATTCTCAGGGATCCCGCAGAGTGGCTTGAGCCAATTGGCCATCTTCCTATCGCGATCAGTGGTCAAGTTAGCTTTGAAATTGATGGTGTTAGAGACGATGGCTGAGTACAAGAGAACTGCCGCTTCTCGAGAAGGCGTTTGTTTCTTGGCGAAGAATTTCTCAGCGATAAGAGTGGCAGCCGCTCCGACAAGCTCAATCTGCACCTTGGCGTTAGGGAACTTATGCGCATCATTTGACTTACGATGATCGATGATCTGAATGACTTTCTTAGGGTCAATAGCTGGCGAGATCACATGCAGTTCACTGGCATCGACAAGGATGACTTCTTTGCACTCTTTGACCTCAGCATCACCCTTAGCCAATCCGGGAATCTTCAAGAAGTCAAACACGAATTCCGCTTCGATATGTGGTCTTCCAAACGAGACAGCAAGAGCGTCCTTGCCTTCATGTCGTAAGAGTTCCGCATACGCATATGCACAGGCTGCGGCGTCAATGTCAGGTTCTTCTCCTCCTGTGACGAGAATATCGGCCATAGTCTCCTACATCATCAAGCGTTATTTAAAGCTGATTGGTTAACTTAATCAGAATGATGTTCTGAAGAGAAGATTTGTTGATGAAATGAGGTCCGATACCTAAAGGGTCACTGGCCAGAGGACAGTAGGCCGGAGAGTATTTGAGGGAGCTAATCCAATTCCAAATTATGGATTCGAGTACAAAATCACTGCTCCTAAAAAGTATAAGGCGAGGGCTTTCCCTAAATCGATTATCTTCTTTGTTTGGTCTTCCAAGAACCACTGCCTACTATCATTTGAGAAAGATTAGAGGAAAAACAGTACATGGAATTGAGCCAAAAATAGTCAATGATGACATTTTAGGTGAATTCATCGGCCTTTTCGCTGGAGACGGTTATGCAATCAAAACGGATAGCTATCAATATCGAATTTATCTCTATTTTAATCTAAACGAGGTGGATATGGCTGAAGACATCATACAAAATGTGATTTTCAAATTATTCCAAAAACGACCTAGAATCTACCAAGTAGGGAATTGTATTAATCTAGTCTACTACTCGAGGGAGATATTCAATTTAATCAAAATGTATCTTGATTGGCCTCAAGAGAGTAAGAAAACCTATGGTGTTCACCTAAAAAATAGTGGCTTAAGTGATTCTTTTATCCAAGGGTTCTTACGGGGCTGTTTAGAAAGTGATGGATACATTTCCAAATCAAGAATCTCTTTTGCATCAGTATCAAAACGACTTGGAGATGATATGACTAGTGCGCTGGATCGGCTCAAGATTGGCTACTCTGTAAATGTATACCAGGATAAACGAGGTAAGAGAGCTGAGATTGTTCAGATTACAGTCTCGAGGTTCGATAGAGAGAGGTTCTTAGCCTTAATAAAGCCAAGAAAAAAGAAAAACGATGCGTCGGCCGGGAAGTTCGGGTTTTGGATCTCTCCAAAGCCATTCGAATTACCGAATGTGCGGCACGTACCGCGCATTTCCCGGGTCGAGAGCTTGGAAGGCTCCAATCCTACCACTAGACTACCGACGCATCTAAACGAGAAGGACAGAGGAATCGCTTAAAAACTTAACTGTGAGTCAGGGCAGTGGCCTTAGTTCTTGCCCTTGCTTGTTTTCTTAGGCATTTTCAACTCTTCGCGCAACCGTGAAATGAAGGTCTCAAAGTGTTCTTGGGGGATCTTGCAGCCGCAGGCATGGGCATGGCCACCCCCTGATCCTTCAAGGCCCACTAATGCCCTCTCAACAGAATCCTTGATGACAGGCCCCGATTCAGAAGTTCTCATGGACATCACATAATGTCCTTCTTTCTCTCGTGCCAAGACAATGACTTTGTCCTGGTGGTGATACATCAAATCATCAGCCAAATCTTTCGTGAAAGAAGTCTGGTTTTCTGTGTACTTGAAGATGAAGAACGGGTCCTCTTTGGAATATGCCTTCAAAGCCTTCTTGCGCAAAAATTCATATTCCTTATTGAGCGCTTGGTATTTTCTGAACAAGAATCGACCTTGAGCAGTCTCCTGATTGAGGATCTCGTCTGGACCAGTGATGCGACTCATGATCTTGATGGATTTCATCGCGTCAGTCGTCGACCCCTTGAGGTTGAAGGAAAAGACCTTGATCAAGATGCCAAGCGGCGTATTGAAGCGGACATCAAAGGGGCCGTTATAGACCCTATCTTCAGCGAGATGGGGGTAGGCGGTCACAAATTCTTTCCAGAAATAGGGGATTTGATGGTCGGCGATCGCTCCAAGCGCTGCGATCCACAGGTCTTTTTGACAGATCTGATAGATCATCACGCAAGGAGAGGTTGTGGAATCCCACAAAAGCGAGTTGATATATTTGAGATGGCCTCCTGTGCGATCATAAGGTCCGTGGTGATCAAACCAGTAGATGGGTACTTTCACGGCATCGATGAACTCTTGATCCACTAAGGCGACATCAAAGACAAAGATCTTGTCAGGTCCGTACTCTTCTACGCGTCGCACATGCTCAAGGGTCAGATTAGGTTTAGACTTCAAAATCACGCCTTTACCATCGCCCTTGTAGCGATACAATTGCAAGAAGCTGGTCAATCCATCATTATCGCCATCAAAGAAGATCAGTGGTTTTGTGCAGTGGTCGATCTCATCTTTGAGCTCGGTGACTTGCTGAGGACTAAGCATGGTAGTGCTGGAAGGCTCGGTGTTTTTAAGTATATTGATTCACGAGAGAGAAGGCCTATAACCCCGGAATTCAAGGGTTGTAGCCCATTTAGGGTTTCCCGAACCTATTTAAACGCCGAGAGGAGAACTGACTTCAGAGGAAGCCTCAGAGGGGCTCAACCATATGCTCCATGATAATCCAAAGAACGTGCGCCGTCGTAAGAGAAACGAGGCTAAGCGAAAAGAGGAGCAGCGCCAAGCTCTTGAGGTATGGAAACAACCACTGACGACGCAGAAACAACAACCCCTTGCCTCACCTCCAATTTCACTCGACCAAGTCTTATCTCACGCCCTTGTCCAATTTGAACATTTCTACCCAATAGCAAAACAATCGATTCCTGACTTGCCTGATATCGATGCCTGTAGGAATGGTTTCATCGAGATGGTGCGTCTCAACTATAATGCATTGCCACGGGAGAAACTCTTACCTGTCGTGGAAACTAGACCTCAGGATAAGCGACCTCCATTGTACTTGCCTGCGAATTGGCGAGAGACGCTCAAGCATCCTGACCCTCACAGTAGGGTAAGGGGCTCATCAATGGTCGTGAAATTGGGCATGTGTGGTATTAGAGGATTTCTTGAGGATGTCTTTAGGAGCAATGAGAAAGTAAGAGGCGACTATCGACCGAATAGAGCGATGCAAAGAGGAAAGCGCGCTCACGAGGACATGCATACCGAGGAACGACAAGCAAGCTATTCGCTTCATCGCAAGACCGACTGCAGGCTCTTGATAAAGCTCGAAAACTTATGCGATCCATATCCTGGCTTAGTGTATCTTGAGGAGAAAGAATTCCAAAGTGAGATCGACTATAAGGGTGTCAAGATCCCTGTAACTGGCACGCCTGATCGCATCCTCAGCGCAGGAGGGGATTCGCCGATCTTTATTCTCGAAGGTAAGACTGATTTGTTTAAATCAAGCTTGATTATGGGTTATATCGGTCAGGCCCTGATTTACGGCAAAGTGGTCTACGATTGGCTTAAGGCAAATGCCCCGGAGCAAGCAAAGAAGCGTAAGATTTACACGCTATTGACTGAATCTCTTGAGCCTCTTGACGAAAATGACATGGCGCCTCTTGCAGAAGGGCATCCTGCGGGTTTCTTAAAAAAGATGCAAACATATGCCCAGAGAAAACACAAAGTGCTCTTGGTACAGGAGTATGGATTCTTGCAGCATGCATTCGTCCATGGTCTGATACATACGACGATAGAGGCAAGAGGAAATCCCTACATTTTGCAAGGACCTACAAACCTCGATATCTGTGGCCGCTGCCCTTGGTCCGAGCGAGACTGCGACACATACAAGCAAATCAAGCAATCGCAATCTCTTTAATCCCATCTCACATCTTGATTGAGTAATGGCTCTCTGCATCTATTGTAAAGAAACACATGCCTCAGCGTCGTGTCCGCTTTATCTCAAAGCACAGGCTCTCTTTAAGGCGAAATCGTGGAAGCTCTCCTCAGAGATGAGCACTCAAGCCCCCGCTCCATTCATCGGCCATTTTGGCTATCCGCATGTCTCGGTAGGTGTGCTCTCACCGCCAGAAAAAGTCGATAATACCTGGGAGTATGATGCTCCGAGGCATTGGGCAGTGGGGAACTATCAGATCCCTAATATCGTCGAGTTCCGCAGTGCTTTGGTGAATTCAAGGACATCAACACCTATCAAGGCGATAGGCACAAAGACCGTACAGACCATCCAAGAGGTCGCGATGGCGTCAAGACCTGTGGATATCGACATCAAGCTCTCTTCGACCCCCCATTTCAGCGTCCAATAAGATGGTTATAGTGCGCCAGTAGGACCTAGCGGCGCTCTCAAAGAAGTCAAGCTCACCACAAATCCGACGATCCCTTCTCGGGTGGAACGA
>DATDXB010000153.1:0-2188 GCA_035289465.1 Candidatus Nanoarchaeia archaeon | reverse complement strand
GGTCTGCCTGGTGAGGGCATCTCCATCAGAAGCGATAAGGGTCACCTCAGTTTCTCCTCGGAATCCAGAGCGTGGACTCAAGGTAATGATCTCACCAGCCACAGAAGTCTCAACATCTGCAGTCGTGGTCACGAGGTAGGTGAGTTCTTCGTCATCTGAGAAGTAGGTGCTGAGATTGAGACTGAGGCTGTCGTGGAAGGGCACGGCAAAGCGCGTCGGTCCTCTCCACAAAGGCGGTGTAGTGAGCGATCCTTCATAGCTGAAGCTCTCAAGCGCAAGCTCTCCGATCGGTGAGATCTCGAGCTCAGCGGTCACAAAGCTCTCGCTGATGGCGCAGTCGATACAGCTGTTTTCAAAGGGGCCGCTGCCGTTGGCAAGCACATAGCGAGACTTGGATGTGACCAAGACGACACTGCCTTGTCCCGTTCCAGTCAGACGCACCGTGATTGGCGGCGCATCAAAACTGATGCTCAGGGTATGATTGCTTGTGTAGTTCTGTCGCAGATTGACGACCGAGGGCGCGGACACAAAGCCGATGATCGAAGGGTTGAGGGCGACGATCGCGGCGGATGCGACGAGAAAGAGTGTGATCAAAATGAGCAAGAGGGGTGTTTTCCAGGAGCGAGTTTGGCGATAGCCTAGTTGGGTGTTTATCGACGATAATTCTTGTTGGAGTGAAGCGAGTCGTTCTTGGTGTTTGGAGAAATCAAAGCTATCGCTAGAATGATTTGTCTCTTGTCTTGTTCGAGAGCCAAATCTAGTATTGACCGGATCTCGTCGGGACTTATTCCCCCGAGTTGCTCGTCGAGAGCTCTCGCTAACCAACGCCCATATACCTCGACCAAAGCGTGTGTTGCACCCCGCAACAGCGCGCAGTGTTGCAAATCCAGAAGGGTCTGACGTTTCGTCAGCTCAAACGGTAACCAACCGTTTTGTCGTCGAGAGAAAGGTATCTATCGTCTCTTTCTCAATTCCCCCCCAATGTATTTGCTACACTTTCGACCGCGAAGGTGCTTAATATACTTTTTTGTTTCTTGTCGTCGAGGCTATCGTCGGAGAATTGCAAAGTCTTATCTTGCAGTTCCTATCAATCCCACCTCGTATTCTCATCAATCCCATCAGGGAATGAGTGGGGGATGGGGATTTTTCAGGACGGGTATGGTTCTCTCGCACCTAGTATATTATGATATTCTAGGAGGGTATAGTAAGCGACATAAGTAAGTCATATCCTTCGATTGCTTGCTAGTCTTTGCCAGACATAACGTCTTCATGCTTTACTTATGTCGGGCATTAGTATTACCACAGATTCTTATACGCCTCGTGCTGTTGAAGTTACTCATGGTCGAGATCCTCCTAGATACGAATTTCCTGCTCTTGCCAGGCGAATATCGGGTGGACATCTTCGCGGAGATCAGGCGCATCATCACAGGTCCTTATGAACTCATCATCCTGGACCGCACAATCGATGAGCTTAATGCGCTTGCTCTCACAGGCAAACCTCGCCAAAAGCCTGCCACAAAGATCGCCTTGCTTCTCGTAAAAAAACACAAGGTCCGAGTCATTGAGACTGGCAGGACTATCCATGTGGACAAGCTGATCAAGGACTATGCAGCAAAGCTGCCAAGGGGGGGGCTCATCATCGCTACGCAAGATGCCCAGCTCAAGAAGGCCTTGGCCAAACAGCACATCCCTTTGATTGTGATGCGAAAGAAGCAATACTTGGTACTGCAGGGGCTTTAGGCCGGTAGCAATGCTTTTTGGATTTCCTGGTTGAGGACGAAACGTAGTTCGTCATCGAGGACTCCATTGAATGGTGGTTTCTGCAGCACTGGGACTATGGAGTGGTATCTGCTATATTTATCGTTAAGTCTTCGGATTTCATTTTCCGCAATATCGGGAATTCCTTGGAGCACTGAAATCAGCCTTTCTTGCACCTCGGGGGCCTTGCCTGACATGACGATGATCCTCAGTGGGCTGTATTTGTAGGTGGCAATGGCTGCTTTGATGAGGGGGTAGCAATTATTTGGGGGGTATTCTCCGTCACTGAGGATGAGGTCGACGCTTCGTTGTGCGATGGCTTCCATGGCGGATTTACCGTTATTGACTGCTCTGATCTGGGTATAGCCCCACTGACCAAGGCGCATTTGGAGGATATCGCTTACCATTTCTTCGTCCTCAATGAGGAGGA
>DATDXB010000152.1:0-4281 GCA_035289465.1 Candidatus Nanoarchaeia archaeon | reverse complement strand
TATGCTTCTGGTTCACAGACAGCGGCACAACTGCGCGAAGACTACAAACAACAACTCCTCTCCCCTGAGAATGACGGTACGTACACTTACGGCAACCGCACAAGACGACACTTCGGCATGGACCAGCTTCAGCGGGCTATTGGCACGCTGCGTGCGGACAACACGAAGACTGTCGTCATCTCGCGATTTGATCCTGTCTCTGATATGACGTTGCACGATGTCCCTGTCCTTGATGATCAGGGGAAGACTATACGCACCCGACTAGAAGCCACCCACGACCCTTGCTTGACCCATGATATCTACTTTGTCAGCGACGGAAAACTACAGTCGCTTCACATCGCCCGAGCGCACAACATCATCAATGCCTACCCAGAAAATATCTTCGGACTGCACGATGCTTATGACAGCACTATCGCAAAAGAACTGGGGCTGAGTCTCGGCGATATGTTCATGCTCTCCGCACGCGCCAACATCCTGCTCCTCACCGAAGAACAAAAGGCGAAGAAAATCATCGCAGAACCATCAAAACCCATCGAAGCACTTGATCAGAGCATGGGTCCTCATGATCTCTCCCGCAGCACATCCACTAAAGGCATCGCCATCTATCAGACAGCGTTAAGCCGAGAAGACAAACGACCGAATCACCCTTGTCTGAAGATCATAGAGAGCTATCGAGGAGTCAATCTGTTGAATAAATCTACAGATTACCTCCGACGCCGAGGGACAGACCACAACAATCCCCTCATCACCTGCATTGATCCGCGGGAGAGCTGCATCATCAGCGGGCAACGACGCCTCGCATTCTTCCAATGCAATGAGCGAGCGGGAAAGATCCACGCCACGGCAGTCTTTTGCGAAGGCTCATCGTCCACTCTCTCATCAGATTTGGCATTATGCAAGTACCTCGCCAGCAGATACGCCGACCAGCTTTGCCTACAATTGGGAACTCTGTGCATGATCTATGCTCCCTTGAGGGCTTGAGCATGGCCATTGTAATCGGCTTTGATCTTGACCAAACCCTCTATCCTAAATCACCATTGATCGATGAAGCGATACAATCATACATCTATGGAGTGATCGCCAAACGCAAACAGATCCCTTTGGATGAAGCCCGAAAACTCTTTTTGGCGCAATATCCTACCATCAGTGGGCGAAAGACATTGCTTCTGCTCGGCTTTGACGACGCTGAACAGATCATCCAAGAATCCCTTGAGCGAGCCGAGATCGAACCATTCCTAAAACCCGATCCTGAGGTCCTCGATCTTCTTTGTGAACTCCAACAGACTTACGGCGGCTTGACTCTTATCACAGGATCATCAGCAGAGATCGCACGACGCAAACTCAGCAAACTAGGACTTCCAGTATCTTTGTTTTCTGTTATGATCACCGGAGAAGTGTCCAAATCAGATGGCACTGCATTCAGGATCTGGATGGCCCAAGAACAAGCCAAGAATCCCGCTCTCAACGCCTCAGATTTCCTTTATGTAGGAGATAGACCATCGACTGACGTCGAAATCCCCGCTTCTTTGGGAATGCGATCAGTGCTCGTCAATGTCAAGAAGATCGATGTCGCGCTCAAAGTCCCCCAGCTGGGTTCACTCCTTGAGCTTAGGCACTATCTATCGGGTGAACAAAAACTTGCTAAAATAGAGCAAACGAGGCTCAAGCAGTAACATCTTGAAAAAGAACTGCGAAGGATACTCCCGATCGAATTTCTCCAAGATGCTTTTTAGTCGTGGTTGCTGGAAGAGTTTGATGCAATACTTGACATCAGCATCAGTGAACTTGTCCATGAGGTTACGCATGAAACTATGTAGCCAGAGATCTTTACCCATCGCCTTGCGCCAGAGCTTCTCATAGGACTTGTTCTCTGTGATGGCTTTCACCAAGGCATCCCCTGCAATCAAGGCTTGGATGATGCCACCTGCCGTTGTGGCTTTGACTTGCAGAGCGGCGTCGCCAATCAAGAAGATATTGCCTTTTTGAGTCTTCACCTTGCGATTATATTTTGGGATGAGGCCGCCTTGATACGCATGGATCTTGGTGATACCATAATCCTTGAGCATCTTGTCAAAGACCTCTTTGACCTTGGTGTCTCCTATGAGACCAATCCTGACGATATGATCATTCTCAGGCACGACCCAACCAAAGGTCCCGACTTGCGGAAGGACCTCCACAATATTTTGGTTCTTGTACTCCGCCTGGGCCTGGATGCCGATCCAGAACTTGCGGTCGCCGTAGAGGCCGTTGCATTTCGCCACAGTGGAGCTTGGACCATCGGCGCCAATCAGATAGTCGCAATCCCTTGTGAACTCTTTATCGTTCTCGACGTCTTTTATCGTCAAGGACATACCATCATTTTTGATGAAGCGATGCCTAAGATGGAGGCGAGCACCTGATTTGACCGCTTCCTCCGCAAGCCATTTATCAAAATTCACGCGATGGATGATCTCGTTATGTTTGTTGAGGTTCACGTCGATAAATTCGTCATCGCACTTGATCCTTGCAATGTATACTTTGTTGAGGTGCCAATCCTGACGTACGGGAACGAAACGCTCAAGTTGCGTCGTGAGAATACCTGTGCACTGGAATGGTTCGCCTACCGCTGGATGCTCTTCATAGATATCGACATCGTAGCCTCTCTTCGCTAATTGCATACCTACGTAGGATCCTGCAGGGCCGGCACCGATGACTGCAATGCGTTTCATTGCGCGGATGTCTTTTCCGCTCCTTTAATAGATTACTGCGATATCGTACTCTGTTGTGCTCATTGAGCAAGAGCCTAGTCAGAAATCTTTAAATACTATTAGCTACTTGCGGGTGGTACTAATCATCATCGGGGGTAACAATATGATCAACAACGAAGGATCCTATTCCAATCTAACATCTTACGTGAATACTCTTTTCGATAGTATCAAGTCTGGATATACAGCCCTTACAAGTTATGTTGGCCGCCAAGCTGCCCCGATCATTGTCGCGGCTGGAATCGGCGGAGCCCTTGCTGGTTGTGGAACCATTGCAAATAACGTACGCCGAGAACTCAACGAAGGCGATTTGGAAGGAAAAGTGCAGAGGCTCCATTTCGGCGACGTTGCCGCTCTTACTAGTGATATCGTAGATATCCGCGATTGGGCATCTGGCAGAAATCGCCCTGATGAAGAAGCACAGTTCACAGAAGAATTCTTTACACGTCTAGGAGAAATACAGACCACTGCCAACATCTCTCAGGCTACGGCCACATTACATCCTGGCAGCTACACACCTTCAGGTAAAGATGACCCATTGACCCTTACACTCAACCCTGTCAATGGCGTCTTGGAATACCACGTCCGTGGGCAAGTCGAGGGACGTTTCACAGTCACCTATGACGCACATGTCCGCCTTATCCCTGGCGAAGGACAGCTCAGAATCGATTACCGACTCGCTGATGAGAACACCTCAGAGGATCGCATCGAAGCGAGACCAGTCGAAGTCATCCGCATCGAAGAACGAGGAGCAGCTGCCGTTAGAGGCCTGGTCACAGATCTTATCGTTGCCCATCTGATGGACAACCCTAACTTTGCCGACCAACTCTGGGCTGAAACCCTCGACCCCTTCAATGAACGTCGCGAAAACAGATTGTCCCAGACTGCATCTGACTACGCGCATAATCTCATCGACGACAAAGAAGGAGAAATTGAGGGCTTTATCGCAAATCCTGAAACCTTACCTCATGGTTATGGATTTAGGTTAAACAATGGAGGCCGACTCTTGTTTAGAGCGGATCCTCAACCAGATGCCGCACGATCCCACCAGGCAGGAGCTTGGACTGACGTTCTCTTTAGTGATAACACCAGGAACGACCGCGATGCTCTGATGACTCTTGAATCCATGGATTCTGACGGCACCACAAAGAGAGTCCATGTCGTTGTCAACCATGACATTATCACTGGACGAGATGGAACAACTCCTGTCTTTATCAGGAGTCCCTACATGGAAAGCAGAACTACTTATGACGATAGCACACGGTCTCCTGTGAGAGATCTCCGCAGACTCGATGCTGATGATGCAGAAACATTCATCAGGCCCCTGCGTGTGATCATGGGCGGTTACCGAGGTTCTGCTCCAGCACCCGCGCCAGCTGCGCCTCCGCCCCCAGCACCTGCTCCATCAACTGAGTCTGCTCCGGCTGCGCCTCCTGCACCTGCTCCATCAACTGAGTCTGCTCCGGCTGCGCCTCCTGCACCTGCTCCATCAACTGAGCCTGCTCCGGCTGCGCCTCCAGTACCAGCAACTGCTACA
>DATDXB010000151.1:0-2566 GCA_035289465.1 Candidatus Nanoarchaeia archaeon | reverse complement strand
ACTTCGCATGTTGACGCAAACCCGCATCGGGTTTTGCACCATACGGTTGTCTTTGGTTTGCTTGGATCGCAAATACTGCGCGCTTGATGAGATCATCTCTGACCTCCTCGTCGAACTGGGCTGGAAGCTTGACTGAGCCCTTTGGCTGGTTTTGCGCAGTGATGATCTTGAGTTCCATAGTCATTGTTGTGGCCCCTTGTTGATGAAGGTGATCTGAGGCGCTTTAGACTGCAGAATGGTATTTGGCCTGATCGCCTGGGTGAACTTGATGAGACGCTTCTTTGGTCCGCCGACAGAACCTTTGATGAGCATATACGGATTTTTAACGACGCCAAAACGGACGAGTCCGCCTGACGGATTGATGTCTTTTGGGTCTTGACCCATCTTGACAAGCCACTTGTTGTATTCTGAACGCTGATGATAACCCATCTGTCCTGGATGGGCGACTGTCCATGAACGGTTTCCTGTCCACGAACCCACGTTCGCAGGACCTCGTTGACCCTTCTCAGCTTTGTGCTGTCGTAATGTCGTGCGGTTTCTTCGTGTGGCACCCTGGAAACCCTTACCCTTGGTGATCGCATGACAATCCACTTGGTCTCCCTCGCCAAAGACATCTTGAGGGATCAAATCCTTTCCCAACTTATCCTTAGCGTATTGGAGCTGTTCTTCCTTCTTTCCGCCTAACGGAATCTCAAAAGTCTCTGGGCGCTTCTTGGCAAGACCAGTCAAAGCTGGCTGAGTGTGGACAAGAAGACGGAAGGAATCGGCCATTTCTGGCGTGAAGTTTGATGGTTTGTGAGATTTCGGGAGAACAAGGGTGCGGGAAAGGTGCTTATCGAATTTTTCTGCAAGGGTGGTCGCGACCTTTTGCGATCCATACCCCATCTTCTTGTATGCCGTGATACCCACTACCTTCAAGGGTGGGCATTCGATGATGGTGACGGGAAGAACGACTTGCATGCCTTTTGTCGTCGCTCCTGCGCGATTCTCAATGGCAAGAATCCTGGTCATGCCAGCCTTGTAGCCTGCAAAACAGAGAGGTTGAGGCTTTGAACTTGTCTGATAGGACCTGATCTTAGCATGGGTGTGCCTAGCTCTTACGCGAGGCCACACTTGCAGGCTGCCGTGTCTTGGACTGTGTGCTTTTCCCATCGGTAACGGACCTTTTGCGGCCGCCTGCGGTAGAACCACCTTTTTAGGGACGGTGCAGGCGCCTTTTCAGGTCGCTCCATACGGATTTCGCCTCAGGGATGTTCTCCCTTCGCAGTTGAAATACCGTAGGACTTGGGATTTCGAGGTGGTTTATAAAGGTATCTGTCGTGGGTGTGGGGTTGTCGACGAAGAGTTCTAGAACTCCGCTAAGCCTGACAGCCAGGACTTCCCTTCAGGAGCTGCCTATTGCTTCTTGTGGGGCGGTCCCTGAGCAAGGCGCTTAAGCGGACGTATGTCGGGTGGTCTAATGAGACGTACTCGTAGGCCACAGGAGAACAAAACGAGGGACACGCGGTGAGGACCTCGTCAAGAGAGACTGAACGGTCGAATGTCTGAGGATCTCTTGTCTGCATGACGTAAGCTGACTTTGCGCCGACTAAGAACCGTTGGATTGATTCTCGTTGAAGGGGGAATACGGAGAGGATTTCGTCTACGGGTCTTTCTTCTGGTTGTGCGCAGGTCACATATCCTTCAATGCGCGGATAATTACCGTCGACAAAGAAGTAGCCTCTGATCTCACCGTCATGATTGATGCGCCTGCAGACCTCGTATTCGCGCAAGCCACTTAAGAGATCAGCCGCGACAAAATTCGGCGTGTTAAAGAGATAGGCTGGAAGAGCCTCACCAAAGCTTGAGAATAACAGCGAGGTCGTCTCGATCGTGGGCTTTTTCTTTGCCATGACGGGAGAACTCTTTTGAGAGATAAAAACCTATGTCATCGCAGATACTGTTAACTCTTAGGTATATGCCTGTTTGATGAGTTTTAGGAGTTGGTAGTTCTCTCCTAGATTCACTTTTATTTTTGCTCGTTGTGCTGGCGTGCGCGGGTGGGTTCTTGCGATATAACTGGGGGCGACTCTTTATCGGGAGCGTCACCTTGCTGAGGGTGGGCTTCCGTTGTATTTTTGGGATTCTTTGGCTCCTTGGGCTTCTTCTCCTTCTTGGGCTTAGGCGCATGCTGTTGAACAGCCCAAGCTTTGCGTTTTGTGTACTGAGCGGGGTTTCTGATCATGCGACACAAATTATCCGGCAGACAGACCTGCATATCCAGATAATACGCCTTGTTTGAACACGAAGGAGGCATTACTTTTGGCGTCGTCTTATGGTGGCGCAGATGACCTTTGAGGATGACTTCTCTTACGGGTTCGGGATTCACTTTGTTCCACTCAGCCAATCGCGCCTCGATCCTGTCGTGATCCCAACCCACTGCTTTGAGAAAATTCGTCAAGACAAACATCGCCCGTTTTTTTCCATCGACCATACCTTCGAGCATCTTCTTGACGCAAGGAGGAAAGAGCTCCTCGGGAATCGCCTGCTCAGGGATTACATTCTCTTGTTTGCGCAGAGAAGAGGG
>DATDXB010000150.1:0-3051 GCA_035289465.1 Candidatus Nanoarchaeia archaeon | reverse complement strand
ACCATCCTATTGAATTTTTCTATCAACGCTCTCCCTTCGCTTGCTTCTCTTGCGAGATGATCAGCATACGCTTTACCTACTTTCTGCTCAAGCAAGGAGTTGAGTGAGATTTTGCCTTGGCGAAGATCAGTTCTCTGTTGATCGGTGAGCGTAGGGATCAGATCCCTGGCAATGGTCTCCAATCTTGTCACTGCGGCAAGACCTGTCAGTCCATGTGAGCGCGCCACTTCACCGACCTTGGATGGTTCGATCTCGATCATGACTGGGACTGGGGGCAATCCCGCTAAGACTGCGATATGATCCGCAGAATCCCGCGCTCCTTCTATCATCGCTTCTTTAATTTGTTTGATAGCTGATTGGGCCTGGTCGGGCTTGATCTTCACGTTACAAATCGTACTCCCTCTACGACAGCCAGAGCTTTCATCAGTGATATCCAAGCCATCTTCATTCAATAGCTTATCCTCGACCACCTCAGGGATGGCTTCTGGTGACATTGATGCGGTGATCACATCTTCTTGGACGCTCACTTCAACCTCATCTTCGGTGACTGTTCTGAGCGCTTTGACATTAGCTTCTCTCGCCGCTTGTTCAAGCACAGGGTTAACAGAAGGTTCTGACACGGGGCTTGTCCTAAATGACGGCGCCTGCTCTTGTGTCGTGCGGATGAGGCGGCGTGAAATGACTTCATTGACCCTCGCTTGGTCCTGTGGAGAGGCAGATTCGTCTATGCCCAATTCCGCTTTGATTTGTCTATCAAGATCGACGCGCTCTTGGTACGTCATGAGTCTGGCCTTGATCGACGCGACATAGTCTTGCGCAGACATCCGCGGTGTATCGACGATGAGACCTTGTGCGATGGCTGAGTCGAGGTTTGCGATGATACGCTGTTTGACCTCTTGGTTTGGCACGATAAAGGAGGCGATCGCTTCATGAAGGGTATCCCCATAGCCATCAGGAGACCGCACCACAAAGCGCTGGTAATCTTCATTCAAGGTGATGTAGTATGGCCCATAGCGTCCTGCTTGGATAGGCTGATCGATTAAACTTGCCGTCGGAGGGACAATTCCCGCCCAGCGCTGCCCACGTAATCTTCCCTCGATCATGATCCCGAGGAAGCCTCGAGGATCCTTTGATCCATGCGCGTCGGGGATGCCCAGCGCAAAGAGCTTTTCGGCAGCGCTCCTATCCTGCAAGGAGAGGCGAGGACCTTGGTCACGAGCAGGCAGACCCTCTGTGGGCAGCGCTATTCTTGGTCCCATCGACCGCAGGATCCCTATATACAAGGCCACAGCCCCGATCTTTGCCTTGGCATCTTCGCCATCGAGCCATTCTATCTTCTTACGTCGGAACCACGACATCTGCTGATACGCTTGTTCGATTGCAGCGCCAAGCTCAGGCACTGAGTAGGCTTGACCCATGGTGATCAATGCCGCCTGCTCTTCGTAGGAGAAGCTCTTGAGGAACTCCTCAGTCCCTCCACGATCAGGGGCCCTTCGGATCAAGCGTTGGATGATCGGTAATGCCTGATCCATGGCCACTGGTTTGATGGCGGTGTGGAGCAAGTTTGAGTGGGCTTCAAGTTTGGTGGCATGCTCCTCAGCCAGGCGTTGGGCTTGCTGCTTGAGAATTTGTGCATACTCCTCATCACCTGTCTGCTCTGCTTCTGTTGCCGCTGCCCGGAAGGTGTGCCTCGCTTCAGCCATACTTCCCAGTCTCTGGGCGATGAGCGCGGATGTGACCACTGACGCGAGCGCCGCCTCTTTAGACTGACTGCTAAGATCTGATGCCTGATGCCCCAGTTCGATGAGCTCCTCGTCAGAGACTGTGACTTCCCCTGCGAAGACACGTCGCGTCAATTTTGAGACGCGATCAGCCTGGGCCTCACGAGAGACTCCTTCCTTGATCGGAGCGCCTAATCGGGTCCTGAGATCATCGATCAATTGCGACTCTGCACGCGCAACAGCCACCGCTTCTGCGTTTGGCGTGCCGAAGCTCTCGGGTTCTGCAGGGGGGATGTTGCGGAGATCTTGGGCTTGCTGTCGCAATGCATCTCTGAGATTGACGAGGGCTTGCCGATAGTCTCCTTGGGTGAGTTTGATTGCCTCGTCAAGTAGAGCAGCTGCTTGTTCTATTCCTTCTGGCGTCGTCGCTCTGTATTGGGCGATCTGCGCTTCAAAGAGCTTTTCTGTGGCGCGATCGATATCATCGAGGATCTCTAACGAGGGGAGCAGCGACTCTGCAACCCCGACCAAGTCCTTGCCTGCGTTGATGGGATCATTGATGTTGGGCGGTGCTAGATATTGCGCGATGCGCTTCATATGCAGAGCTTCATAGATACGCTGGACACGCTCATCAGTGATTTGATCGGGTGTGAATCCCTTGGCACGCAACTGACCCTTGATACGCTCCTTGATTTGTTGTTCAGTCGTGATACAGTCGGAACAGACTTTTGCTTCTTGAGCCACTGCGGCCTCTTGAGGATCGGGAAGGCTTCGCGAGGCATATTTATCAGCCACAGTTTGGGCAGTCTCCATTGCGCGCTCGCTCGCTTGTTGTGCTTTGATCGCATTGTTCGCGGCGATGATGCGGTCGAGTAGTTCTATGGATTGTCTGTATTCGTCCAGTTTCGCTTCGGTGTTGGTCGCGCGCAGACTGTCTATGATGCGGTCCTTCGCATATTGCGGGAGGCCTTGCGGGTAGGTCTTGAGCAGGTCTTGGAGGCGACGATTGGTCGCGTCTGTCGTGAGCTCTATGTTGTGATCACCAAAGAGGATGTGCAGCGCCTTTCTGGACTGATAGATCCTATTACCTCCAAACGTCTCTCGATCTGTGGTCAACAACAACTCAAAGCGCCCTTCACCCAACATCGTCTGCGTATAAGCATCCCGATCCTGTCTGTCCTCTTGCGCTTGATCCCTGAGAGCTTCCCTTGGCGCCGCTTGACGCAGTTGAGCCAAGGACATCTGGCCCCCGCGGATTTGGCTGAATAGCTCTACAGCACGAGCCTTGACGGGATCACCCTCCTGACGGAGCTTGGCGGCAAGGGCCTCA
>DATDXB010000149.1:0-3471 GCA_035289465.1 Candidatus Nanoarchaeia archaeon | reverse complement strand
AGAGAAGCAGGTGCGATCACTCAAGCGATCGGCGCAAGCATCATCCCTCAAGAGACGATCAAGCGGGTCTGCGGTCCGCTGATCTCCATGCTCAAGTCGGGTCTCAATATCCCTGGTTTTCTTGCGATTGACACGCCTGGTCACGCGGCATTCTCCAATCTGAGAAAACGAGGAGGCAGCCTCGCGGACATCGCTATCGTCGTTATCGATCTCAATGAAGGTTTCAAGCCGCAGACGATCGAGGCGATTGAGATATTGCGTACGTATAAAACCCCATTTGTCATCGCAGCGAACAAGGTCGACCTTATCCAAGGATGGCGCTCGCAGGAGGGTGCGATCTTACAAAACGTCGCCCGTCAAGAACAGCAAACCGTCGCTCGTTTTGAGTCCAAGATGTATGAGCTCGTCGGTCAGATGTATGAGAAGTTCCAGATGGAAGCCGAACGCTTTGATCGGGTTTCAGACTATACAAGACAGATCGCGATTGTCCCTACATCCGCGACGACAGGAGAAGGTATTGCCGAACTCTTGGTGGTCTTATGCGGTCTTGCGCAGAAATACTTGGAACAATCACTCAAAGTCGACCCGAAATCTCCTGCAAAGGGAGTTGTCCTTGAGGTGAAAGAGGACAAGGGCTTGGGCAAGACTGTTGACGCAATCATCTATGATGGTTCCTTGCATGTGGGAGACACCATTGTCATAGCCGGTGTTGAAGAACCGGTCGTAGCGAAGATAAAAGCTCTTTTTGTTCCAGCGCCCCTTGCCGAGATGCGCGATAAAAAGACTAAATTCACCGCGACAAAGAGTGTGATGGCTGCGGCAGGGGTCAAGATCTCCTCAAAAGAGATTGAGGATGTGGTCGCAGGGATGCCGTTTGTTGGTGTCGGGACGAGATCGCTTGATGAAGTCAAGGCTCAAGTGCAAGAGGAGGTCGATGAGATCCTGCTTGAGACTGATGGGGAAGGAGTCATCATCAAGGCAGATTCGATCGGATCGCTTGAGGCGCTCATCGTCTTGCTCAGAGAAGCCAATATCCAGATTAGAAGCGCGGGCATCGGCTCTATCTCCAAAAAAGATATCCTCGCCGCAGAGGGGAATATCGCAATCGATCCATTCACAGCAGTGGTCTTGGGATTCAATGTCAATCTCACGCCTGATGTCGATGCGGGCAAGGCCAAGGTCTTCTCAAACGATGTGATCTATCGTCTCATCGAGTCGCTGATATCCTGGCAGGAAGGCCAACGCAAGGCTCTGCGCGACAAAGAACTCTCAGGCTTGGTGCGTCCAGGCAAATTCATGATCATGCCCGGTTTCATTTTCAGGCAGAGTAATCCTGCCGTGGTTGGTGTGCAGGTCCTTGCTGGCAAGATCGTTTCAGGTTGTTCGGTCATGAATGCGAAGGGAGAGGTCATTGCCGCCATCAAGACACTGCAGAAGGACCAGGAGACCTTAAGCGAGGCGACAAAGGACCGGCAAGTGGCCGTCTCCTTGACAGGAGTAACCGTCGGTAGACAGGTCAATGAGAATGATATTTTGCATATCGAAGTTCCTGAAGCGGACTTTAGAAAGCTCAAGGGATTAAAGGACTTGCTCACGACTCAAGAGCGAGAATTGCTCAAGGAGATCGCCTTGATGAAGCGTGCTGTGAATCCCTTATGGGGAGTCTAGCGCCAAAGCGTGCCCCATGCCCAAGCCAGAACCTAACGCCCATGCGCTCAATGCAAAAGAGTCCCGCCCTATCCTTGAATTCTTGAAAGATCATTTCGGATTCACAGGGTCTTTCGAATTCGCATTCATCATCGCGTCAAAAGAACGCCTCTTTGCCGCGACAAAGGAGATATTCTCACTGCCAGTGGAACAATTGAAAGTGAGCTCCTATGGTGTCTATTTCGGCGAATGGAGAGAGGGGACGCTCAGACTCTCCATCGAAGGCAGTCAGATAGTTGGCCCTCATTGTTCAAAGAATATCGTCGAGATCACAGAGGATCAGCGTGCTGATTGGATGTCTGGCGAGGATATCGATCGCACAGAAGACATGGATGCTAAGGGTATTGTCCTCATCAAGTGCGGCAAGGACTTCTTGGGTTGCTCAAAGACAGGCGAGACTAAGTTGTCCAATTATGTGCCGAAGAATAGAAGAGTTGTAATCTCTTCTTGATCCTCCTTGACATGTCGGAATGCCACCACTATCTATTTAATCAGGTTCAAATTATGGCGTTTTGCTATGGACTATGACTCTCTTGATCAACGATTATCAGTACGTGAAAAAACTCGGCTCACATCAGATGTGCATATTGCCATGATAATTTTACCGGGGCTCCACCGCAACCCAGCCCAGTGAATGATAAAGTGTATGGCTTGGTTAATCTGACGATCCATCCTGAATGTAATCCATCTCAGAGAACAGCACTTTTAAGAGCAGATGAAAGACTTCATGAAACAACAGACATATCCACCACTGTTACTGACTCCAATCCCTATCTTGAAGAGCGCGTACGTCGTGGAGAACGATTGTACCAACAAGTTACCGAGCGTAGCGGTTTCTTCTCCACGCTTACGCGGGTGAGCGCTTATGCTCTTGTCCCCTTTAGAGCGCTGTTTCCTAATGGAACTAAAGATCGTGATGAGGTCCTGGAAACATTTGGAGAGAATGAGAAGACAAGAGAGTTCGACCAATTCTACATGGCGTTCGGCCTTACCAAAATCCTGCTTGATCTTAATACGCTTATGCGTTTGACCCATTTCATTATTGATGGTACCACCGTAACCCCTGGCCTTCCATGGTATCTGATTGGTATCACAAGTGCTCTTTGGATGTCACATCATCTCGATCAATTGAATACAAGAGCAATCACAGAAGGATACGCCAAGAAGGCTCATATCGTCCACAACCTATCGCCGACATAATGGATCGTCTTCACCATGGGTCCCTTGGTGGCGAGCTTGATCTCCATAGCAGATTGCAACGCCTCTCCCACAGCAATCGGCTTGTGGTGTTGTTCATCCACAATTGCCACTAATTCTCCTTGTTTGATCTCTTCGTGAAATCCGATGATGCCTGGCCTCATGACATCAGCGCCTTCTAAGATAAAGCGGATAGCCCCCTTATCAATCACGATTTCTTTCAAGAAATTCGACCTCAACAGCAGGCGCACGGTCGGTGCCCATCTTCCTTTGTAACTAAAGAAGAGCGGCTCATCATCGATCATCAAGATGAGACTGTCGATTAGAGTGACCTGCGCCGTGGGAGGGATGATCTCCGTTAGGCCATAATCAAGACCTAGCTTTCGTCTGATCTCCCGGATCTCTGAGTTAGAAAGCTGTTTCCTCATTATAGACTCATCTTGAACAGCGCGCAAGACCTGCTTCGTTGATCAATAAGGACCCTAGCTGGCTTACGCAAGTGTAATCTGCCTTATAGAATGCCCTGCCAGATGCTCCCTTGAGCACTTCAGGTTGATCGAGTTTGCG
>DATDXB010000148.1:0-2790 GCA_035289465.1 Candidatus Nanoarchaeia archaeon | reverse complement strand
GAATCTCAAAGTACAAGCAAGACTGGAGACACCTCAAGAGACACCTCGGAAGATACGTCTAATAGCGTTAGAACATCCTCACCTGTCAAAAGTGAGGTTATGTCCATGACCGACGAACAGAAGACCACCATAATGGGTGCTTTGGTCACCAAGATGAAAAATCCTCCTCTCATCGGAGATCTGGTGGAAGGTCCGGTAATAACTGTTGATAAATCCTCGGTTTATGTTGATCTGGCGCCCTTTGGTACAGGTATTATTTATGGACGAGAGTTCATCATTGCCCGAGACATCATCAAAAAGATCAACGTCGGTGATGTTATTGCCGCCAAGATAACCGACACTTCTCACAAAGAAGGCTACTATGAATTATCACTGAAAGAGGCTCGCCAGGCGCTTATTTGGAGCGAGGCAGAAGCCGCTATCAGAGAGAGGAGAACACTTGAACTTCCAGTCAAGGAAGCAAACAAGGGTGGCCTTCTCATCGAATGGCAGGGCATAGTCGGATTCTTGCCGGCGTCACAGCTTAAGACAGAACACTATCCTCACGTCACTGATGGCGACAAGGATAAGATCCTTGAAGAACTCAAAAAAATGGTTGGAACCAGACTCAATGTCTCGATCATCACCGCGGATCCTAAGGAGGGTAAACTGATCTTCTCCGAAAAGGGCTCTGAACAAAAGGAGAAAGAGAAGATCGTAAGCAGATACGAAATAGGCAGTGAAGTAGAAGGTGCGGTAACCGGCGTCGTCGACTTCGGTGTATTTATTAAACTTGAAGAGGGACTCGAAGGATTGGTGCATATTTCAGAAATCGACTGGGGTCTTGTAGATGACCCTCGCAACTTCGTCAAGGTCGGGCAAAAAATCTCCGCAAAGATCATAGATATAAAGGACGGAAAGATTTCCCTGTCACTCAAACAACTGAAGCCTAACCCGTGGCTGGAAGCGGCAAAGAAATATAAGAAAGATATGACCGTGACCGGCGTGATCATAAAGTTCAACAAGCATGGTGCCCTAGCTTCCATCGAAGAAGGTGTTGCGGGTCTGGTACACGTCTCCGAATTTGGCACAGAAGACAAACTGCGCAAAGCTTTAGAACTCGGTAAAACATATCCATTCAAGATTTCTCTATTCGATCCCAAAGAGCAAAAAATGGCATTGGTGTATTCTGGGGATAAGGGATAGGATAACAAGTGAACAATTGGTGGACAAAATCACCAAAAAACGAAGAAGTCGCATAATGATTGCGGCTTTTTTGTTTTTCTTCCAGGCTCAATTGACCCTTTCTGTTTAATTGATACAATGTACTCCGAGCTAAGGGTCATCCGCATCGTTTATGCTCATCGCATGTAGAGCGGAATTACTGGAACCACGCCAGGAGACCTCTTGTTCAAACAGGGAGAAGAACCTAAAACAGTGCACCGGCGTCCACAAAACGTCTGGTGCACTTATTTTTTTCTGATATCTAATACTAAAAAGAAAAAGGCCACGAGAAATGAATCCGTGGCCGTGATTTGTGATCTACTGCAGAATTGGTAACAATTCGCGGAAATTCGTGATGGTATGCTCTGGAACCTGGTATTGAGATTTCGGCTCCAGGGTCCGATATTTCCCGCGACGAACTCGAACCGAGGTATATCCAAGCACGTTGGCGTGCAAGATTTCCTGGTCAAGCCTGTCTCCAACCACGATGATCGATTTCGAACCGTGAGGCGACGGGATACGCTTCAAAGCATCCATGACCGGAAACTTCCCTGCCCCCTCCTCGACGATATCAATCATCCAAAAGAAGTGGGCGACATCACCGGACATGATTTTTTCCCATTGCCTAGAACGGTTGTTGCTGAAGGTGAGCAGTACGAGTTTGTGCTTATCCGCAATACTAGCGATAACTTCCCTGACTTCAGGATAGAAACATCCTTTCGGACCTTCTGTCCCGTGGGTATCGAACATGCAGTTGTCGAGGTCGATAATGATGGTATGTCTGCTCATAAGAGTGCAATTGCATTTGCTACAGCCTGCGGACTGTGTCGAATGTGATATTCACCATCATATTCCAGGAAATTGCCAGAATAGATAGTTCCACATTCCAGGGCATTCTCAAAACGAACGGGGTATTGGCCATCCTTTGCATAAGAGGCCAAAACATCCTGTCTGATTGCCTTGGTGTTGAAGAGAGTGTAATCCAGCTTTTCTATCCCAAGCGATTCGCACAACTCTCTTGCGAAAGTCGCTGTTGTATATCCTGGCGTCTCTGACTTTTTGGTCATCAGATTGCAAACCAGAATTACTTTTGTCCCTCGCTTTTGACGAGCCTTGGCTACGGATTCTTTGACTCCCACTACGCAGGTAATGGGTCTAATTGATGTTCTCATATCCCCCGGACCCCAAATGAGCTTATCGGCCTGCTCAATGGCTTCAGCCGCTTTGATATAGATACGGGCAGGCGGCTCAAGCTGGATGTTCCTTATCACACGCGGACAGTCTGGCGAGCGAGTATCGATGGCCGCTTCACCTTCAATCTCCCCTTTATCCGTAAGCGCATTGACATGAGAATAGTCCAGGCTGATGGGAATGATCCTTTGCTTGATCCCCAGCATCTTGCCAAGCATAGCAAACATGCCTTCAAGACCGTACTCTTCCGTAAGAGCCAGCATGATGATATTGCTCATCGAGTGGCCAGCGAAGGTTGACTTCACATCTTTGCGAAATCTTTTGCGAAAGATGATCTGCCATTCGAGCGGAATACGACTCGGATCCATGAATGCCTTCATGTGCATCCCTGCGTCT
>DATDXB010000147.1:0-4429 GCA_035289465.1 Candidatus Nanoarchaeia archaeon | reverse complement strand
ACCAAAGTAGCCAAACGCATCGTTCCTAGCGCGGGCACCCTGCTTATCTTTGAAGTCTCTCCCATCTCATTTCACGCCGTCTCTGAACTTGTCGTCGCCAAAGACCGTATCGCTATCGCAGGGTGGTTCCATGGCACAGATTAATCCTGCTTACCTGACTGTCGAATCCAAACGAGTCGTACGCGACGCTTTCAACAAACCCTTCCCAGGTATTGCGCTTAAGGATTTCCTTATTGTTGATACCTATCGCGAACTTGAGAAACAAGTCGTCCGCTCAGCGTACCAAAAAGCCAATATCCCTGACAAATTCTGTTATGGCCGCGCTCCCTTGTCAAAGAACTTGCTTGAGTTCTTCCATTCCGCTGAATTTTTGTCCTATCTCTCTGAGGCGCTTGGTGAGGAAGTCCTGCAACTGCGTTCAGGCAGTAACTATCGCTTTGGCTGGAAAGATTACACTCTTTTACACGACGAACTTGTGCTTGAACCGGGCGTCGATATCATCTTGGATTTCACTGCAGAATGGGACCCTGCCGTCGGCGGACAGATCGTCTATGTCCCCGAAGAAGGAGGGCAAATGGAGATCTCTCCATCGCCTAACACCTTGATACTGGTGAAACGACCAGAAGGCATGCAACGATACATCAGATATGTGAACCATCATTCTGGAGAGAAGAAGCGCTATTTTGTGCTCGCTTCGCTCTAGTTGAGACTCACGTATTCTTTTGAGAGCGTCTTGATACCTTCATCAGTAACTTCTCTGATAAAGACCCTGCTCGTCTCCCGTACCTGATCAGTGAAGGTGACTTCGCCGTTGATCGTGTTTATCTTGTTTTTCGCAAGATACTGATTGACCTGTCCCTTCTCGGTCTTTCCCAGAGCTTCGGCTAGCACCATCAATGCATCATAGGCTCCATCCGCAGAATGCCCTGGCTGAGCGCCGACCTTCTTTTGATATCGTGAAATAAACTCCTCAGATTCGGGTTTGTCATAATCAAAGAACACAACACCCTCTATCAAACTCCTGTCTAATTCAGGATTCGCATAGACATCCGCTATCGCGCCGTGGCTGAGCACCTGAGTTGATACTCCATTCTCCTTAAGACGCTTCATGAACGTGATGACATCCGCATCCACCATATCGATGAACACGGCGTCAGGTCGTGCTTGCCCGACCTTTGAGATCGAGACCAAGAAATCATTGCCGCCGATCCGCTCATAGGTCTCATCAAGGACTAATTTCCCACCTGTCTTTGCGAGGATGTCCTTGAGGCCTTGGGTGATATCTTCGCCAAAAGGAGAGACGAAACGGACCACTGCGATCCTTGTGAGGTTATTCTCTGTGATGTACTCTTCTAATGCACCCACGACTTTCTTCATGTCCGTGCGCATCACAAAGGTATATTCATTGGTGATAAGGCCTGAGGTCTTTACATTTTGTGGAGTGATCAGTGTGATCTGGTTCTCCTTTGCCAGAGGGGCCAAGGGATTGTAGTTGAAATCCCATGTTCCGCCGATAAGCGCATCCACCTTGTCCACGTTGACTAACTTAGAGAAAGCAGAGACTCCCTTCACAGGATCTGTGTTGTCATCTTCGACGATGATCTTGACTGGCAGGCCGTTGATCCCTCCCTTTGCATTGATCTCCTCTGCGGCAAGTTCTATGCCGTTTTGCATCTCCTGGCCAAAGGTCCCTGCAATGCCTGTGAGCGAGGCGATGACCCCGATACGATACTCGGTGCGATCTCCGGATGGGGTGCAGGACATGATGATGGTCAATAGCAACATCAACGCAATGACTCTAAAGGGGGTTCTCATTTGTAGTTCACCTTCTTTTTCACATATTCAATGATATCGTCAGATTCGTACATCATCGTCTTGCCATCGACTAAGAATGGCACTTGGTCCTCGCCGCCTAATTTCAGGAGCTCTTGATGGTTTTTTTCTTCACCGATATCCGCGAGGGTGAAGTCCTTGCCCTCTATAAGTTTCAATGATTCAAAGGTTTTGAGCACTTTTTGGCAATAGGGGCAAGTTGGCATGTAGTAGAGCTTCATGATGAATACTCTGAATCTGAGGGAATATATAAACCTTAAGCGCATTGTTTAGCGCGCCAACAAGGATTTTATAGTCCCTCTTCTGTCCCATATTCATGAATGCTTGGTGGGTCATCGCTGTTGTCCTCGTCGTCCTTTTGGGTCTTGGCGGCTATGTCTATGATGGACTTAGCAGCATCTCTGTCAGTGACTTTGAGATCAGTTCTGTCGACAGCATCGACACAGGAGGCTTCTCCTTTGTAGGAACACTTGACATCGACAATCCCAGCATCATGACGGTGACTTTGACTTCACTCACCTACGACGTCGTGCTCAACCAGACTGAAGAGGTGCTTGGGCAAGGCTCCCTTGGACCTGTGACACTTCCCGCTGGAGAAGTCACTGAAGTCGATTTCACCCAATCGGTGCGCTGGAAACCCACTGTCGCTCTCGGGCTTGAACTTCTTGCTCAAGACAAGGTCTACTTAGTCATCCATGGCACCGCACGCATCGACATCCTGGGAATATACACTCACGAAGCCCCAGTCGAAGTGGCGATCGACATCAAGAATCTCGTCACCCAGTGGGCGCAGGAACAGGCCGCTTCATTTTTCCGAACGCCTTGATACTCATACCCTGAGCGCGGATCTTTCTTCCCGCCAATCGCGTCGCGATCTCAGCTGAGCGCACACCAAATTCACAGACAATGACGTATTCTTTTGCTGATTCAAATGAGTCCAGCTTGTTTAGGATCAATGGAAACGGCATATTGATCGCATCCTCTATAGGGTCTATCTTTTGGAGTGCCGCTGAGCGCATGTCCACCACCTGTGCGTCTCTTCCCACTTCATGTATCGATTCTTGTATGTCGATGATACCCTTGTATGATCTTGCCGTGCTCAATGCTTGTTCGATCGCTTGATCGAGGACAGGGATTTTCTCCAAGGTCTCTTCGTGCGGAGCCGTGACCACTCCACCTTCAGAAAGATTACAGTACTCCTTGACCCGTTCTGATCGAGAAAAAGTCCCGATGGTCTGGGCGATCTTACTGATCTCCCGTTTATCCATCAGAAACAAAGGACGCAGAACCATCAACTCGATTTGCCGATCCAACAAAGAAATACTCTCCAAAGTCTGTGTCGATTTCTGCGACAAAGCCTCCCCTGTCGCCAAAGCCATGAGCTTGTGCTTTTGCGCAAGAGACTGCGCTATCTTGTAAAAACAAAGCTTGAGCGCCAATTGACGCAGATTATCAGGGACAGTCTCTCTTAATGTCTTGACCAATGCCGTGCCATCGATTCTTATGAGATAGGGAGTGTAACCAAATGTATATTGATCGATGAGAAAATTATAGACTTGAGCGACATCAGCAAAGGCGGAATCCCCCACCAAATCGATATGCAAAAAGTCCACCTTACAGCCTCTCTTGAGCAGTTGAAGAGCGGCGACGGGACTATCAATGCCCCCAGAGAACATACACAAGACATCCCCTGATGAATGAGGAGGTAGCCCACCCAAGCCCTCTATGGTGTCTGTGAAGAGAAAGCATTCCTGATGGCGGATCTCCAAATGAATCGTGACTTGAGGATGACTGAGATTCACCTTCTGTGCATGCGACAGGAGAGCCGCGCCGATCTCTTTATGCAAGTCCATTGAGGTGAAGGGATGATCACCAACTCGGGTTGCTTCGACACGAAACTCCTTTCCCTTGACCAGAGGAATCGCAAAAGCGACGACGTTGGCGATAAGGTCAACTTTTTCTTTGAATACGATCTTTTTTGCAGGCGAGAAACTTTGGATGCCAGGAATCCTCGTGAGCGGTTCGATCATCTGATCGACTGGACCTTCGATCACAAAACGTTTACCTTTATTGAGGATCTTCGCGCCTTCGATCTTGTTTCTCTTTAATGCATCAGCTATCGCATCGATATAGCAACGCTCCATCACTCTGCGTTTCTTTTCAGCTTTGAGTCCGACTTCACCATATCGGAGGAGGATTGAGTCCATCACTATGGGCTCAGGTTGGGGCGTTTAAAAGGTTAGTTGGTATCGGGCCGATACTTCTTCTTGAGATAGATCATATCGCTTTGAGCGACCTTTTTGGTGCTTTGGTCCTTGGTGACGTTGCGGAGCTGGTTTAATCTTCTGACAATGGTTGCATAGCTTGATTTCTTGATCGCTTTTTCTAGAATACCTCTCCTCTTTGTCGCAGAGAGATTCTTTGACCAACCATAGAGATGGCCAGAGACCATTTTTGCCCATTTCCGCTTCAAAGCCATGCGATTCTAATCATCGGTCGGGAATAAGTATCTTGCGGCTTATCTTAGAGAATTATCTTTTCCAACTCTTGGGGATGATTGATCGCATAGTCTGCCATCTTTTCCTCGCCGCCTTCG
>DATDXB010000146.1:0-2667 GCA_035289465.1 Candidatus Nanoarchaeia archaeon | reverse complement strand
TCTCAAGTGAGTTTTCTGTTCAAGCGCAGTGCTCCAGACCCCCTTAAACGCTGTGGTCATGACTTCTTCGAGTTCGGCGTTCACTCGATCCTCTTTCCAGTAGTGATGGGAGCAGTTCTGCACCCATTCAAAGTAGCTGACGACAACCCCTCCAGCATTGGCGAGGATGTCGGGGATGATGTCGATCTTCTTTTTGTTCAATATCTCATCGGCGTCAGGGCTCACTGGGCCATTGGCCATCTCTAAGATGACAGGGGCCTTGATCTTAGCGGCATTCTTTGTGGTGATCTGGTTCTCAAGGGCGGCAGGGACAAGGATATCGACAGCAAGCTCAAGCAGTTCTTCATTGCCGATGGGTTTTGCGCCGCTGAACTTGCTGACCTCTCCGTACTTGTCATTGTGTGAACTGACTTTGGGGATATCAAGGCCTTTAGGGTCATAGATGCCTCCTTTACTGCCTGAGACAGCGACCACTTTGGCTCCCCACTGATGCAGAATCGTCGCCAAGTTGCCTCCGACATTGCCAAATCCTTGTATGGCGACGGTCGCTCCTTTGAGGTTCTTCTTCTTTTGGGCGAAGTATTCGCGTAAGATGAAGGCGCCTCCAAGAGAGGTGGAATAGGAACGTCCAAGCGATCCCCCGATTTCGACAGGTTTTCCTGTGATCACGCCAGGGCATTTTCTGCCGATGATCTTTTCGTACTCATCGACCATCCAGGCCATGATCTGGGCAGTGGTATTGACGTCAGGAGCAGGGATATCGACTTCAGGGCCGATGTAGCGCGCGATGGCCTTGATGTAGCCGCGGGAGAGTCGTTCAAGTTCTGTGTTGGAGAGTTTTGTGGGGTCGACGACGACTCCGCCTTTGCCTCCCCCATAAGGGATGCCCGCCACTGCGCATTTGAGCGTCATCAAGAAGGCGAGTTCCATGGTCTCTTGCAAGGACACAGAGGGATGGAAGCGTATGCCTCCCTTACAAGGTCCTCGAGCATCATTGTATTGCACTCTGAATCCTGAAAAGATGCGCACGGATCCGTCGTCCATATGGACTGGGAAGTTCACAGTGAACACCCTTTGAGGTCCGTTGAGGACAAAGAGTTCGTGGCTTGTCAGCTTATGTACTTGCGCGATCTTGGAGAGTTGGACCTTGCAGACTTTGCATTCGGTCTCAGACTCAGAACCGACACCCTTGATCACTTCAAGTGAAGCCATACCATCGAATCTGACCAAGTCATTATAAAAATGTTACGCAGTTGATGGCGACTTACGTTTCCCTTCTTCCAGACTGATCTTGGCGAGCACCATCTGATAGTTGAATTGGATGAAGTCATGGCGTTCTTGGGGGCCGAGGAGTTCCATCATCGATTGCAAGGCCAGGGTGAACGCAAAGGGAGTCGGTATCTGGGTATGGAACTCCTCGATGCGCAATGTTTCATCTTCAATCTGTTTCAATATCCGTTTAGCAGCTTCAAGATCAGCGACTTCAGACAATACCTCACGTCGTGCCTCACGTAACAAGAAGAAGTCAGGCGCTTTCTCGCGAAGGCGTTTCAACAGGATCATGGAAGAAACCTGCTGTTGTCCTGCAAGCTTGTGGTGTCCCTTATAGGTCTTGAGTAATATCAACGATCGTGTAGCGCAGGCCCTGAACCTGCGTCGGAAGACTTCAGAATTAAGCAGCGCTGCGTTCATCAATAATTCCAGTTTCTCAGAGTGGAGGATCTCAAATGCACGACGCACATTGATACCTTTCTTACATAAAACAGTAAACCCATTATCCGAAATACCGATAGCAGTCTCCTTCCCATACAACTTCTCGATGGCGAACTTCACGGCGCGCCCAAGGCATTCATTTAACTGTCGCCCATAAAGCGTGTGGAAGATCAGCATCGACTCTTCAGGTCCCTCATAGTGCTCCACAAGCAGTTGTGAAGGTGTAGACATCTGTTTAGAGAATCGGTATTGTTGGGAGAAGTATTCGGCGATGATGTGAGCGACTTGTTGAGAGCAGCTCAGATAGTCTTTAACAAATGAACATATATCGTCAAATAGGATCTTACTGCATAATCGTTCATGCATCAAACCGCGAAAGCGCGTGATCTCAAGCGCAAGATCTGGAGAAAGAGGAAGAGCCTCAGACGCCCATTGGGGGATTGTCGGCTTTCGACCGATAGCAGTCACGACTTGCGCAGTCATACCCTTGGCGTGTTTGAATTGATACGTCGCCCCACCCAACACAAAGATATCATTGGGCTTGAGCCGTTCAAGAAAGCCTTCATCAAGGCGGCCGACGACATGAGCTCCGATTTTGACGTGGATAAATGAAGAATCTGGGATAGTCCCGAGATTCGTATGATAGATCATACGTCCCAGTCCGCCGCGATGTCCTACTTGTCCATCCTTGCGCCATAATCGAGGCACTGTGGGCCAATCAGGCACAGGGATCTCACCTGACAATACACCAAGGATCTCGCCAAGTTCAGACACGGTCAAGTCCTTGTAGATGCTGGACTTGGTGATCAGGGCGTGAAGTTCTGTCTCATTCCAGACCTGCTCGAGGCAGAGGGCGATAACCTGTTGACATAAGACATCAAGACACTTGGATGGAATCACTGTTCGATCAATATGATGTTCGCGCGCCTGCTTAGCTAAAACAGCGCATTCCAC
>DATDXB010000145.1:0-4021 GCA_035289465.1 Candidatus Nanoarchaeia archaeon | reverse complement strand
AGGGATACGAAAAGACCAAACATAGACCCAATTGGTGACGGCCGCTAAGGCCAGCACATACAGTAGTAAAAAAAACACCTTATCCACGTCCCCCTGCCAAAGTGAGAGGAGGTACTAATCAGACCCCCTGAGAACACCGCCTCGATTACCGAGCAAAAGCCCCCTGCAACGCGTGGAAAGAAGTGAGCGATAAATTCTCTCAAAATAGGAGAAATTTACTCGAAAAGTGAGGCTCAATAGCGCCCTTAAACCGTTAGAAAACCGCTAAAGCAGCCCATTTTGACCATGTTGGTAGGCCTTTTGGGGCAAAGTGAGGCCTTCAGAGAAGATCAACGAGAGCACCTTTAATCGCGCCAGGGTAATATTCTCTTAATCGCGCCAGGGTAATATTCTCTTAAAATCGGAGAATATTGACGAAAAAGTGATGCATTTGAAGGCGTTTAAGGCCCCAGAACGCGAGAATAGAAGCAGGAAGTGAACCCCTGCTAGCTAAATAGATCAGAACGTGATGCCTGAACTTGAGATTATGCATTATCAGTAACGAGCCAAAAACGACCATGTTCTCTTAAAATAAGAGAATTTAAGGGGTAAAGTGAGAGTAAAATGACTGTTCTTTGACAAAAATTTTTCCATGGATGCCTCGGATCCCCAAACCCATAAATAGTGCGAGTTTGTTAGAAGTGAGAGATAGAGAATAAGTACACCCCACAGTTAGACACCATGGCAAAGCCCGTACACTCCAGAGCTGCATTGGCCGTAGCACTTTCTAAGCTCAAAGGCTTTAGCGATCCCAAAGTGAGCCTGGAACAATACACTACTGAGCCTGATGTGGCTGCTGATATGCTTTGGAACGCCTTGATGCAGGGTGATATTGACGGTAAGAAAGTAGCGGATTTAGGGGCTGGAACAGGATTCTTAGGCATCGGGGCCTTGATTTTAGGGGCTGCCGAGGTCATTTTTGTCGAAAGTGAGGGTTCGGCGCTTGATATTACCAGAGTAAACCTGGCCTGGGCACAAGAGGCCTATGGATTTGCTGGAAGCGCCCGCTTTATCGAAGCAGATGTGAAGCAATTCCAAGAAGAGGTCGATACTGTCGTCGAGAATCCCCCCTTTGGGACCAAGGTAGTGCATGCTGATAAGACCTTTCTTGAAACCGCCTTGCATATCGCCAAAAAGGCCTATTCCTTGCACAAAACGACCTCTGAATCCTTTGTGCAGGCCATCGCGCGCGATCATGGGGCACAGGTTGTGCTTGCTGGTAAGTACCTGTACCCTCTGCCCGCTACGATGGCTCATCATACCCAGAAACGGGCATTCATCGAGGTCAGCCTCTTTGTTTTTAGTAAGTAAAAAGTGAGAGGTTAGGCACCACGGCACAGACCGCCCAAAAAACGCCGATTGCTGTTTCCGTAATCTTTTTATATCATCCTCTGTCCCATAATCCCAACGCGCCCGCAGGGCGCCGGGGTGCCCGATGAACGTCAAGATTCTTGAAGAAAACGCTGGTCGCATCGTCTTTGAAGTCGACGGTATGACGCACACGATCGCCAACGCACTCAAGTTCGAGTTGTACACAGATACTGCTGTCAAGGCAGCAGGATACCACATCAGCCACCCACTTGTCGGCAAACCACAATTTGTCGTCGAGACGAAAAAGGGCACAGCTGCGCGCAAATCCGTCGATGAAGCCGTCAAAAGATTGGATAAAACATTTGACACTATCGGCAAGAAAGCAAAAGAATTGAAGTGAGAACCTTAGTTTCCTAGTTTTTCGTTTAGATAATCGAGGATAGGTAGATCGCTCACATCCTTCTTGTGAAGATACACTCTTTTACCGCGCAAAGTGGCTGCATATGCATCTGGGCTGAAACTGCTTAAGACAATGGGCATGCAGGGGTATCGTGCACGTGCAAAAAGGGCGACCTCATCACCATCAGGACCAAGACCCATTCTGCCGTCGGTAACTAAGGCGTCGATTCCTGGTTTCTTAAGACGAGCCATTGCTTGTCTGCCATCATCAACAGTTTCTACATTGTAGTGCTGTCCCAATAATGCACAGAGATCATCACGCCACATAGGTTCATCATCTGCAACAAGGACTGTGTGAGTATGCTTCTGTGTTTGCTCGACTTCAGGAGCTCTAATCGGAGCCTTAGATTTGCGCTTTTTTCCCATGACGGATGGAACCTCAAGCTATCTAAAAAGCTTCCTCAAGATTTATATAGTGCCTAACTTCATATCGTCGCTATGTTCATCCGCACCAAGAATATCAAGGGCCACCCGTATGCTTACCTTGTCGAGAACACTTGGAAGCGTGAAAGCTCTCGCCAGAAAGTGAGCAAGTATCTTGGACGCGTGCATATCCTGGCTGAGACTGGCAAGACTGAAGCGATCAAACTCGATGGACTTTCCTATGAAGAGAGCATCAAGGCACTGATGGGCGCTCAACTGCGCAGCCTGGGGTTTGTAGAGAAAGATAACGTCTTGAAGCACGCAAGCCTTGTCTTTGATAGCGCGACTATGACCCTGAAGGATTCATCCAGCACCAAGAGCCAAGTGGTCAAGAGCAATGATGGATTTGTCTGTGATCATACCCTTGCTGAGCTGATTGCGATGAAGAATACCGGTAATGAGCAAGAAGTCGGGCTTTGCCTTGCAAAGGCCTGTGTCGCAGCAGGACTTGATATTGATAAGGAACAATTTGTCGAGCTCTATGAACTACTAGGAGAACGCAAGATTGACACTCACTAAATCACCACAATGAATATAATGACTCCCATGAGCACAAAAACTATGCAAGAAGCCACTGCAGTCCCAGAGACTGCAGCTCAAAGCAACGGAGCTACTGGAGACCCTGAAGGCCGCATCTATAGTTTACTCACCGAAAAAGACGAGATCACCTGGAAAGACCTGCTCTTTGACATCATCAGCTCAGAAGGCATGGACCCCTGGAACATCTCAATCGCCCGACTCTCTTCCAAGTATATCGACGCTGTCCGGGCGATGAAACGGCTCGATCTGAAAGTATCTGGCAAAGTCGTGCTTGCCGCGACATTGTTGCTGAGGTATAAATCAAAACGATTGATCGGAGAGGACCTTGATGAGTTTGATAGACTGCTTGCACAACAAGAGATGAGCCAAGAAGAGTTCTATGATGATCTTGCTAAGATGCGCGATCCCTCACAGATCACCGACGCTGAACGACTCGTGCTTGTGCCCAGGATGCCTCAGCCACGTACGCGCAAAGTGTCCATCTATGATCTTGTCGGCGCGCTTGAGAAGGCCCTGGAAGTCAAGAAGCGACGCATCCTACGCACCATGCCTCCCCTGGGGATGACTCTGCCTGGAAAGAAAGTCAATATCGAAATCATGATCCGCGAAGTCTACAAGAACGTCTTGCTCTTCTTTAAACAAGGGTTGAAGCGACTGACCTTCGGAGAATTGACCAAGGACTCCAAGAACAAACATGAGAAGATCATCGCACTTCATTCCCTTTTGTACCTCTACAACAAACGCAAAGTGGACATCCACCAAGAACAGCACTTTGGGGAGATCGACATTAAGCTTGTCGGCAAGTAGAGAATTATTGAGCCTTGAATCCCCGATAGTACTCATCTTCGTACGCACGCAATAAAGTTTTGAGTATAGTGATGACTGCCTCTTTTTGCAATCCAAAATTCTGGGCTTGTATCCGATATCTGACAAAGTTCCCCGCGACATCAAACGTCGGCCGAATGCCCATGGCAAACCCTAATGGTCTTTCTTCTTCGGACATAGGTCCCACCCCAAGAGATTCCAGACTTCCTTGAAGAAAGCGAGATCATTCTCTGTCGGTTTCCCCTTGTGTTCTCGATTAGCCATACCTTGACCGTGGGTAGGGTCATTAATATGTCTTTGCCCATGTTTTCCGGAATAATTTCCTAAATTCCCGTTGAATTAGGAACGAGGTTTTTTCGAAACGCGTTATTACGGGTTTTCTGTTGGGTTTTTGATGTTTTTGGGACCGAAAGGAATATATACT
>DATDXB010000144.1:0-7428 GCA_035289465.1 Candidatus Nanoarchaeia archaeon | reverse complement strand
GCCGCGTTCGTACTCTCCAATCAGCTTGTGGACTTCGGCTTCTGCAGTGGAGAGTGTCGCTTCGATGAGTTCGCGTGCCTTTGGCGGCATGTCAAAGTCGCCGATGCCTGAGGTGAATCCTCTTCGGGATGAGATCTCGATGCCCAAACGGGTCACGTTCTGCAGGAATTTGAGCGCGAAGCCGGATCCGTAGATCTTGTGCAATTGTCTGAGCATGAGTCCTGCGCCGCCTCCAAGGTTGCCTCCGTCCATGATGCCGGACAACAATTGACCCGCCTTGATGACGACTTCTCCTCCGCTCTTGTCCTTGCCGGTGAAGTTGAAGTCTGGTGGGAGCAGCATCGAGAAAATGTCGCGTCCTGGGATCTTGTCTTTTTCAGGGAGTCGTGAGAACTCCATGACGCCGATGGAACTGAGCAGGTCGATCGCTTGGTGGCGTGTGAACTCCATCTCCTTGGTGAGCAGATAGGATCCTGCAAGGGCGTCTTGGACACAGCCGATGACGGACAGTCCGTATGCTGGCGAGATCAATTGAGTCTGGACCTCCATCAATAATTCAGCCTCAGCTCGCGCTTCTTCGGTCTGTGGGATGTGTAGGTTCATCTCGTCACCGTCGAAGTCGGCGTTGTAGGGGCGACAGACAGTGGGATTCAATCGCAGGGTCCTGAAGGGGAGGACGCGAACGCGGTGTGCCATCATGCTCATACGGTGTAATGATGGCTGTCTGTTGAAGATTGCGATGTCGCCGTCAAGTAAGTGTCTCTCGACGATGTAGCCTGGCTGGATCTCTTCAAGTGAGGCTTCCTTGGTCTCGTCGGTGATCTTCTTTTTCTTGCCGTCAGGTCTGACGACATAATTTGCACCAGGATACTTGTCATTTCCGTTCTCGACAAAGCGCTTGAGATAGCCCATGTTCCAGGTGGTGACCATCTCTGGCACGGTGAGTTTCATCGCGACTAATTTAGGGACGCCGACCTCGTTGAGCTCGATCATGGGGTCTGGCGAGATGACAGTACGTGCGCAGAAATTGACGCGCTTACCTGCGAGGTTGTGCCTGATGCGTCCTTCTTTGCTCTTGATGCGTTCGCTAATGGTCTTGAGTGGTTGTCCTGAACGGTGTCGCGCAGGAGGTAGTTGGGCCACTTCATTGTCAAAGAAGGTGGTCACGTGATACTGCAGCAAGTCCCACAGATCTTCGATGATGATCTCGGGTGCGCCGGCGTTGATGTTTTCAAAGAGGCGCTGGTTGATACGGACGATGTCGCCCATCTTGTGGGTCAAGTCATCTTCTGATCTCTCGCCGGTCTCAAGCGTGATTGATGGTCTCATCGTCACGGGAGGGATAGCTAAGATGGTGAGGACCATCCATTCAGGACGGATCGACTTAGGATCAAGCCCAAAGAGAGGCAGGTCTTCATCAGGGATCTTCTCAAGGCGGGTGCGGATCTCGATGGGGGAGATGCGCTTGTCTTGCTCCATGAAGGTGGTTGGTTTTTCCAGGGTGATCTTGTATTGCTTGGCTTTACAGCTTGGGCACTTGGCGTTGCCCTTGAGCAGGGTCTGGAGTTCCTTGACGGCGCGTCTGCGTGCCTCAAGTCCTTGGTCTTTTTCGATCTTCTCAAGTTCGGCAAGCATCTTGTCCGCTTTTTGCTTGGCCAGTAAAGCGTGTCCGCATTCGCGGCAGGAACCGACGAGCAAGCGTTGGATCAAGGCGACGAAGTTGATGTGGATGATGGGACGGGCCAGTTCGATGTAGCCGAAGTGTCCGATGCATTCCTTGAGTTTTGAACCACAGGTCTTACAGCGAAGTCCTGGGTCGATGACACCAAGACGGGTGTCCATGAGTCCGCCGTCGACAGGATATCCTTCTTTGTCGTAGAGTTCAGGCGTGACGATCTTGACTGAGGCCATCTTCCTGATCATCTTAGGCGACATGACGCCAAAGGTGATGCTCTTGACTTTCTTGAAGATGTGACCGTGCATGGTTTCGAATTGCTCCTGCCATGGTTTCTTTGGAGGCGCGGCTGGGACCTCTGGTGCGGCGGCCTCTGTTGCCGGCGCTTCTTCCATCGGTGCGGTCGCGACTTCTGCAGGGGTTTCTTCAGGTGCCATGTTCAGTATCTGTTCTCCAAAGCGAGCTTGGGGTAGATGCCCAATGCCTTGAATTCGTCGAGGATCAACTTGAATGCGTAACTCATCTCGACGTCATTGATGTCGACATTCTCTCCGCAGAGCGGACAGAAGCGCTTGTCTTTGAAGGAATCAAAGATAGCGATGACACCGCAGCCTTCACAGACGGGGACGATGGTCTTGTCGGAGTCAAAGCGTTCCTTGAGCGCAAGGGCTGCGCCGTGGGCGACAAAGGTGTCTTTTTCCATCTCTCCCAATCTGAGACCGCCTTCTTTGGCGCGTCCTTCGGTGGGTTGTCTGGTGAGCAGTTGGATTGGTCCTAGTGCGCGTGAGTGGAGTTTGTTTGCCACCATGTGCTTGAGACGCAGGTAGTACATGTTGCCGACGAAGATGCGGGCAGTGAGCCTTTCTCCAGTCACGCCGTTGTACATGGTCTCAAGTCCTTTCTCGTTGAATCCGAGCTCAAGCAATTCCTTTCTGAGATTCTCCTCTTTTTCGCCTGAGAATGTGGTGCCGTCGACATAGCGGCCGGAGAGTGATCCTGTCTTTGCCGCGAGCAGCTCAAGTAAGTGGGAGATGGTCATACGTGATGGGATGCCGTGCGGCGAGAAGATGAGGTCTGGCACGATTCCTGACGCGGTGAATGGCAGGTCTGCTTCTGGGATGACGAGTCCGACGACTCCCTTCTGTCCGTGGATCGACGTGAATTTGTCGCCGACTTCTGGGATGCGCAAGTCGCGCAGTCTGACTTGGACAAGCTTGTTGCCTTCTTCGTTCTCAGTCACGAGGACGAAGTCGACGATGCCTTGGTCGCCGTGGAACAAGGAGATGGATGATTCGCGTCGGACATTGGAGGCGAGGTTGTACTCGTCCATGCCTGACAAGAAGCGGGGAGGCGACACTTTGCCGATGATGACATCTTCGGCATGCACGGCTGCTTCTGGGAAGATGATGCCATCGTCTTCAAGGAAGCGGTAGTCTTTTTCGGACTTGTAGCCTTTGACGTCCTTGTCAGGGCTGCTGATGCTGTCCATCAGTCCGCCGGAGTAGCGTAATTCTTCTGCAGTCGCAGTGCGGAAGTAGGAGCTGCGCCCGAATCCTCTTTCGACTGAGCTCTTGTTGAGGATGATGGCGTCTTCCATATTGTAGCCCATATAGCTCATGACAGCGACGACGACGTTTTGCCCGTAGGGGTGCGTGTTGTAGTCGCTGATCTTGTGCATGATGGTCTGCACGATGGGCTGTTGCGGCATGTGCAGCACGCTGACGTCCATGTCCATGCGCAAGAGGTAGTTTGAAGCGTACATGCCTAAGGCCTGCTTTTGGTTCTTTGAACCAATGGACAGACGAGTCGAGGCGGTGTGGTTGCCGAAGGGGACCAGCGCGGTGCAGAGTCCGAACATGGCAAGTGGTGAGATGTCTAAGTGGCTGTGTTCGGCGGTGATTTCGTCGGGAAGGAATGCGATAAGGCTGTTCTCTTCTTCTCCTGCATCAAGATACTCGATGATGCCTTGTTCGACAAGGTCGTTCCAGCCGATCTCTTTCTTCTCCAGCTGTCTGACGTGGGCTGGGGTGAGGAGTGATTGTCCATCGCGCACGACGACCAAGGGTCTGCGGACGCGTCCGCGGGCTGCTTCGACTCTGACCTCATCAAGGTGCTTGTCGTATCTGACGTTGACGTTCGTGGGGACCTTGCCGCGTCGGCGTTCGCTCTTGAGCTGGCCGATGAAGTCGGCGTGGCTTTCCACTTCGCCTTGGTAGATACCGTTGAGATAGACGTCAGTCATGTTCAGATGCTCCTCTTGAGTCCAAGAGTCTTGAGTGTGGCGAGGATCTGTTGTTCGTCGGAGTCTTGTGAGATCTCTGCGAGTAATGAGAGGTTCTTTCTGAGTCCGATGTTGGTTCCTTCAGGTGTCTCTGCAGGACACAATCGTCCGAGGTGTGTCGGGTGCAAGTAACGTGCTTCGAAATTCTCCTGTGTGGTCGACAGCGGGCTGACGACGCGCTGCAGGTGTGATAGGGTCTGCAGATAATTCATGCGCTGGATGCGCTGTGCGATGCCTTTTCTTCCGCCGACCCATGCGCCGGTGGCCATGGCTGAGTAGATGCGTGAGGTGAGCAGTTTCTCGCGGATGATGACCTTAAGTGAAGGGAACTTGCCGCGCTTGACGATGCGCTGGAAGTTGTAGAGCAAGTCTCCGATGAGGATCTTCAGGTTCACGCGGAACAATTCACCAAGCAGGTCGCCTGCGAGTTTGAGGCGCTTGTTCATGTAGTGGTCCTTGTCGTCTTCGCCGATGATGCCGCGCACGACGAGGATGTACTTCCTGAGCATCTTACACAAATTCTGTGCCTTTGCCATGCGATCATTGCGCGTGAGTCCGATGTGGGGCAAGAGGTAGCGGTCAAGGAGTTCTGCGACGCGGTCCATGCGGATCTCCTTGGTCTGGGTGAGTCCCATGGCCTTGGAGATGTGGTCGACTGCGTCATCCTCGGTCTTGACATCGACATACTCAAAGAGATTGACGAGGACTTCATCGAATTGTTCGGTGCGTGAGACGCCCTTCATGATCTCTTCATCCTTGAGCAGGCCGAGCGCCTTGATGACAAGGACAAGAGGGATTTTCTTCATGCGGGTGAAGGAGAGGTAGAAGAGTCCATCCTTGAGCTGTTCCATCGAGTGGGGGATCTTGTAGGATCCTCTCTCTGAGAAGAGACTGCCCTTTGCTTTTGAGGGTCCGCTCTTGTGGAGATCGACAAAGAAGCGGTTAGAGGACAGATCCTCGACGTCGATCAACACTTTTTCGGTGCCGTTGATGATGAAATAGTTTCCAGGATCGTCTGGGTCTTCGCCGTGCTCGATGAGCTGTTCGCAGGTCATCTTGTTGAGATGGCAGTACTCGCTCTTGAGCATGATGGGGAGGTTTCCGATCTGTGTGGTGAAGCTCTCGCGCTGGATGTCGTTGATGTGCGCTGAGATCTCCATAAAAATCGGCGCGGCGTAGCTGATCTTTCGCAGGCGCGCTTCGTTAGGGTAAATGGGTCTCTTTGATCCGTCGGCTTCGGTGATCTCTGGCTTGGTGACCCAGACCTTGTCAAGGCGGATCTTGAAGTCTTCGACGTTCTGCGGGATGATGGTCGGTTCGACGATGCGGTTCTCGTCGACGATCTTCTGCAGTTCGTTCTTGACGAAATTGTTGAAGGATTCGATGTTGGATGCGACAAATGAATTTTCCTCGAAGAACTTGCGGATGAGGATCTCGTCGTGGCGCTCAGTCATGGCTGATCCTCCTGTAGAATGCCGTCTGTTTCGCAGTCGGGCTTGCGCGGGCGACTTTCACGACGTCTCCGACTTGCAGATTGAGGCCTTCAAGAGCGGGATCATTAAAGAGGATGGCCGGGAGTTCTTTTGCCGTGATTTGGTAGCGCTCAAGCAGTTCTTTGGTTTCCTTCTCGGAGCATTTTGTGTGCTTTGGCACCAGTGCGTGTTGTCGTGTTGCCATCTTTTGGGTGTGCTTATGAGCCGGAGGGGATTCGAACCCCCGACCCCTTGGTTGCTTGCCGAAAGCCTGTGGCTCTCGATAAAAGCCAAGTGCTCTTCCAGGCTGAGCTACCGGCCCATGGGTGCGTAGGACGCCCTGGCCGGGACTTTCGCACCGCGAGCCCTTAGCTCATTTCGGCATTTGAACCCGGGTCAGAACCGTGACAAGGTTCTATGATAGGCCAGACTACACTACCAGGGCGCTTTTGGGAGAGATCTCACTGTAGGAGTTAACTTCAGCGTAAGAACTGATGTCTTCCCTCACAGTTTGACCGCTACCCATCCTCGCACCCATGTTTCACCTATGGATTTAGGGTTGCTTTAAAAAGGTTTCTGTTGCGTTTTGGGCTTGAGTGTATAGCGATCATCGAGGAATCCTCTGGCTCTCTCCCGAAACCCATGTTTCTGTGGTTCTGTCGTCAAGAGTTGCAGAAGGCCGTTGGACATCAAATGGCAGGTCTGCCTCAAAAGAAATGACCACGACGTTTCCGTCAAGAGCGGTTATATGGACGCCCTCATGATTGACGAAGGTGAACTGATTATACACGTGGGATGGGGCATAGCGGAATGTGGAAAACAAGCCTTGAAGCTGGGACCCATGTTGACCTGCTTTGAGCGTCTCGGCAATGAGGTAATTGACTGCCGAAATATGTCTGCAACATCCTCTAACGGGTTCGCCAAACCAGGATTCTGATGCATCAATGATCTGATCGATGGGCATATTGTCGGCTTCATTGTCAAACCCGCCTGTGCGTAAAAGGTGACGGCCCACATAAGACGTGATTTTCAGCGCTTGAAACGGACTTAGGTCTCGCATGTCTCTTGCGCCAATTGCTCGTAAAAATTCTGGGTGGAGTTCAGGAACCCTCTCAAAGAGATACGATCTGAGTGACTCGAGCGCCTCCGGGTTACGATAAGTGGCGTAAAGTACGCCAGTTTCATGGATCCCCAAATCCTGCTCTAATATGCTGCGCACACGGTCTGAGCCCGCGTTTTCAGGGCTGATCTCGACGCCAAACCCTGCTTGGAAATTAAACGCTGAAGAGAGGTAGCGACCCTCGGCAACCAATTGTCGCCACCCCTGGGTTTGATCCGGGGCACCAGCGACTTGTCCTGTTACGATAAATTCATAGAATTGTCGATTATGGGCATCTCTTTCTTCAAATAAACGAAGGAGAGCAGGGTGAGGTGCTGTGACTTCGGGGTGGAAGTTCTCGAGATTATAGCACTGCTGATCAATCTCGACATGTCCTTGTTGACGATTGATTCGTATCCAGGGGATCTCAGCCAAGGCATCGAGGTCGGGGCTGTAGGGGAACAGTCCAGGGATAGAGCAATAAGGTTGGCCAAATCGTTGTTGCATCTCAAGAGCCGACGCCATGAGCGCGTCATCATCTGTTGTGGCTGCGTAATCAAGCAGAGTTGGAACTTGCCGGATGTCGTCGCTATGAATGGGGCGTCGTTCTAATTCTGATGCATACGCAGCCATACCTTCTCGGATAAGGTCGTCTCTTCTCACGGCGGCTCCAAGAAGGGCAAGCAGATAGCCTGTATCGGATTCCCTGCGCATGCGACTCACAACGGAATCTGATGCGTAGCCGTCGGCCGCGTCAAGATGGACAAGTTGGAGGAAGTACATGTGCCGATTACTTCTTTCCAGAGTTTCACGATGAGACTCGGGCGAATCAGCGGGGAATCGAGAAGAGATCTGTGCGATGCTCTCAGAGCTGACAGGAGCAATCGCTTCCCTTAAGAGT
>DATDXB010000143.1:0-3880 GCA_035289465.1 Candidatus Nanoarchaeia archaeon | reverse complement strand
AGCGCTACTAACTTTGCGCAAATCGCAGCCTTTTCGCACCAGAAACGACAAAATGCCTCCACAGGAAGGAGAGGCTGACTTGTTTAAAAGAGAAAACTACAAACCTACACCCAAAAATCACGGACCCAGTTTAGTGTCTCGACAGTACGAGTGATATGTTCGAGTATGTATCTTCTGAAGAGATAATCGGAGAATTCAATTCTGCTTCTCAAAGCCGCCTGTGCTGATGCGTCCGCCTTGCCATTGTCCTTCGTAAGCGCGGGCAAGATCACCATGCACAGTAGTGAACACAATATTCGCCACCCGTGCCCCTAATTCAAACGTGAAAGGAAACTGAGAGAGATTACGCATACCAAAGGTCAGTGTTCCCTTATACCCTGGATCGATCTTAGTGCCACGAAAGAACACCCCGGATCGTTGCAGAGTAGAACGTGGATACACATCAATCATCACGTGCACAGGTTTTGATCCAGGTTCAAGCTCAATCTTTTCAGCAGGAGCGTTCACCGTCTCCATAGTTGTAATTAAAACAAAATCTTCAGGTCCAAGCGTCACGGCAGATGATCCATCAGCGATATCCGCGACCTTTTCGATGTCAGGGGTCTTGCGTTTTTCGACGCCAAGATACCCGCCTTCCTTCAAGCGATGGACTTGACCAACGCGTAAATCAAACCCTACGCCTTCAGGATTCTTCATCTCGCGCTCAGAAAGCCCGGAGATCAAGTCATACTTGGGATTCAATTGTAGGATCTTGTGGGAGGTGATACGCATGAAGAGAAGAATAGAAGGGTCCTATTTATGCGTATCTTTGCGCTGAGGCAGATGAGAGAGGATGTCCTTAGTCGTCTGTTGCACTGTCTTTCCAGAAGTATCGACGACAATCCCATAATCAAACTTTGAAGTCAAGGAATGCACAGCGACAGCAGCTTCCTTCCCATACACTTTGGCCCGCTTGCTGTCTCTCTCAATGCAGGCTTCGACAGAAGCTTTCAAAGTAAAGCCGTGATGGGGGAAGGGGATGCTCTTAAGCAAATGATCTAGTTGCTCCCTCTGGTGGAAGCACCCGTCAAAGATGACGATTTTTCCAGAACTAAGGGTCTTCTTCACTTTATCCAGCACAAATTCATTGGCTGCGATGAAGTTCTTGGCAGGAATCGTCCCTTCTTTCTCATCAGCCTTATCAAGACCGCGCTTTTGGAGGACTTCATCAATGGAGATATAATCGGCGTTCAAGATTTGAACAAGCTTCTTAGAGACGGTCGTCTTGCCGACTCCAAGTGGTCCGCGGATGATGATGAAGTAGGCGGTTGATGTCAAGGGTTCAGTTCTCTCCCTTCACTTGATGAACAAGTGAATCTAAAGAATGCTTCAAGACTTCAGCGGTCTTTGCCGATATTTTCACATTCAACGTCTTCAAGTCGCGTGTGACAAAGGTGATGTTGAACAAGGGTCCAAATCCGTGAAGAGACTGCACGATGAAAAACGTCTTGAGCACAGGGATATTCTCATAATCGTCATCGCGGACTTCATGCGCTTTAGCAAGTGCGTCCTCAGTCGATAATTCAACGCCATGCATATCCAGTTCTTCGATTTTATGTTCAGGATCCTCCAGGATCTCGGCAGGAGGCAACGCCTGAGGTGTCTTGCCTTCTTCGACCAAAAAGGAAGTCACTTTGTTCGAAGCAGGATCGTAATAGCCGACCTGATACCCTGCAGTCGCATCGCCTTCGATCATGACAAAGATATGCACTAAGAATGACTGGGGATGCTCTTTCTTCCACGAAGAGAACTCTTTGCTTCGCCCAAGATCAAGGATAAGCTGTTTGAACTCCATTCCAAGAGAAGACTCTAGGACCTTTTTATAATTATCTCCCCGCCTGAGATTTCGGTCAGAAAAATCAGTCAAGCTCATGAGATATCAATCACAACGCCCGTATTTCCCGGATTCAATACCGTCGTCTTCTTGATTTTGCATCCGTGTTTGAATCCTTCGTGGATATGGCCGCAGAGAGCAAGCGAGATCTTGGGTGAATGCTTTTCGATGAACGCTCGGAAGCTCTTACTGCCTACGTGCGTGAGGCCCCAGACGACATCCATAGTCGTCCCATAAGGTGGCTGGTGCAAGAGCAAGATGCCCTTCTTGTCCTTGATGTGCTTGATGGCGCCGGTGGCCCACTTCTCAAAAGCAGGTTGTTTGAAGGAGAATCCTTCGCCGCCCCAGCCAAAGAAGGTGTACTCCCCAAATGCGACCACATTCTTGTGGACATTATAGAAATTGGGCGTCTTCTTGCAATAGGCGTCAAAGGCCTTGTAATCATCGTGGTTGCCATGGACAAGGAAGGTAGGGAGTCCGATTCGTTTCAAGATATCAAGGACCTCCTTTTGTCCGCGGGAAAAGATGGAAATATCCCCGCAACACACGAGCACGTCAGGCTTGTGCTTCTTCTTGAGTTTCATGAGATTATCAAACAAACCCTTAGGCACATGCATATCGGTGCAGGCGAGGATGCGCATACCGTGAACTCAAAGAGGGATGTTTAAAAGATTGTTGGTGGCAAGAGCCAAAAGGTATTTAGAGGGGCTGTGATGGTGACGTTCTATGAGAGACAATAATCCGAAGACATCCCTCTATCATCTCCAGATTAGATCAGCTGGACTTCAAGATTGAGTGAGCTCTTCATACTCAATTAGTCAGCACATTTTTCAAAAAGTAAGACTGCTTTATATAGCTCAATGGATTCCTAAAGGTATGGCTCCATCGTTATCAGAAAGTCTAATTACCCCAGGAGAGTTGGGTTCTCTATCTGAATTGATAAAATCTATCGAAAGCAGAACCAATACTGCAACAAGTGTGATTCTCACCCTAGGTCACCTGGACGTCTTGTTCGGTGATGTGACTCAAAGAAGAGGAAGATACGGAATTGACGTTTTTCCCGAACATTCATACCCCCTTCATGGAAATACATATCCCTCTTTTAAAGAGTTAAAAGCCGAAATGAATAGGGTCTATCAGGAAAACCTGGCAGGTCGTAGCCGGTTGCTAAAAGATGCTACTACACAAGTCGAAAGGGATATGGTCATTCGGGAATACCTGGCAGGTGGTACAGGTAGTATATTCCAGGCAAGTGGTATAGGTCCTATCTTCTTGATAGCAGATGATACTACACAATATCGACCGTGTATCGTTACGTATGGAATTAACCTGGGCAGAGCTGGTGGACAAACCTACAGGGGAGTGGGCAAGATTCTTTGTCCCTTATTAATGAGTGATGAACCTGTCGCAATGAGGGTACTGAATACTCCTCTTTCTGTGGAACCCGAGTTTGACAGTTAGCGTTTTCTGAGCTCATTTTTCGCGATTTTTCAGGTTTTTTCACGCTTTTTGAGAGTGGTATTTGACAGATGATTTGTCGTCGGTGGAACTGTGTTTTTTAGCGTTTATTAGCCAAATGAATTTGACAGTTTGGCTGTTTTGGCATTTTTTGGCGTGAAAAGTCTGGCGGTGATATGAAAAAGAAGCTGAAAACGTCTCCTTTTTAGAGAAAATCAAGCATTTTTGGCCAAAAATCACTCGAAGAAGAAGAGTTTAGACACAACTGTCAAACTCTCTTTTCCAATCAAAATAGTGAAGAAATGTCAAACTTGGGTTATGATGCAGAGGACAAGCTCAGTGACATGCTTGATTTGACACATCTGAACATTTCGCATTTTGATTGGGACTTAGAAGAAACTTCAAGACGCATGAACGAAAATAGACGAAAAGGAGTATCGCTCATGGATGGTTTTGAGGACTTCTATACTTTTGGTAACTTGAAGCCTGATGATCAACTTCGAGTTGTTGACGAATTCATTTCCAACTTCTTTGCTAACAACAGAGACT
>DATDXB010000142.1:0-4591 GCA_035289465.1 Candidatus Nanoarchaeia archaeon | reverse complement strand
CCAGCCTCGTCAGGGCAAGGTCGCGGGCTGTTAAGCCACGAGAAGTACGCCGAATCCGATTCGGTCTTAGTGCTGAATTGAGCTGTTGTGATGTCTACTAACCCCCTCTTAGCGACGGCACCGATATCATACTTGTCGCTTTGAGAATTATAGACTCTACTTGCCGAAAGGTAGTTCTGGGAAATCTCATCGACTTCAATTGCGCCCAAAGTGTCACGATAGCCATTTTCGCGGAGGATCTCCGGGACATAGGGCAGGGAGACTTCTTCACGCAGTAAACGTGAGGCCTCATTGTCGATTGTGCGCGTACCCAATCTCTCAAAGAGCTGGCCGATCCTCTGCTCTGAGTAGTGCACATCGACGAGCCTCCTACAGGCGTTGAGGTCTGCGCAAGCGGTCTCCTCAAAAGCCCCCGATTCTTCATTGAAGATAGGGAGAGTCACTGGTTCATTGCGCGCAAGCTTCTCCTGCACCTCCTGTTCAAAGACGCTGCGCGCCTGGTTGATCTCAAGAATCCTGCTGATCGCCGAGCCTTCACCATCTCTCAGAGGCCGCTCAGCAGAGGGCCGCTCGCCCTCACCTGTCTGGATATTGATCAAGGTGACCCTATCGCCTGAATCTTGGCTTGACAGATCGCCAATTCCATAGAGGCGGCCCTGAGGCCGACCCACAAAGGCCACTTGGGACAGTTCCCCCTTGCTGACCGTTGCTGCAAGATTGCCCCCTATCACGTCCTCAAAGAGCTGTCCTTCGCGCTGTTTGAACATCGTCAGTTCGACATTCTCTCCACGCACGCCTGACAGCTGGTTGGATTCATCAAAGATCAAGCGAGCGATACTCTGCTGCATGTTGAGCAGGCGGAAGTCCCCAGTCTCCGGAGTCCCCGTGAAACTTGCCACTTCGGCAGGGCCAGCGATGATTACCTCATTATTCTTGTGATCGAAGTGAATAATCGTTGGTTCTGTGGTTGAACTACCGTGCGTGCGGATTTGGATACCTAGCCTGCCGATTGAAAAGACCGTACCTTCCTTGGTGATTAAGGCAGTGCCGACAGAAGATGGCAGAGATGTCACATCGCCCTGATCGAGGAAGAAGTCCTGCCCAAATGACGTCTTGATGTTGATTCTGCCATCAGGGAGGATGATCAGTTGATTAATCTCCTCTGGCCTGAGCGCTCCTGCAAGCGCACCTACTGCTAGCTTACGATCGCCAATCACTAAGATGAACCCATTCTTTCCCGCTTCGGATGTGGCCTTGATCTCCAGCACCTGCTGAGCTCCCGGAGCATTGATGCCTGCCAGATCAAGCTCCCCAAAAAGGCGATTGACAAGCTTTCCTGAGACATAGGTTATCCCTGCAGTCAACTCCAGGGCTATAGGGGAAGGCCGTTCAAGATTAGGATGCACCAAGAATAAAGCATTGGCGACGCTTTCTTCTGGCAGCGTACCAAGATCCTCGGCCCTGGTCAAGGCCCCTTGTGCTTGTTCTTCGCTGAATTCCTTGATCCTGGGCGAAGCCATTACTGTGAAGAGCCGATCCACCGCTTCAGGATCCTCCACCTTCTGGACCTGTGCGCTGGTCAACGCGTTGATCCTGCTCTCCGGAAGACGCAACGCAAGACGTTCCACAATTGCGGAATCCTCTACCTGGCCGATCTGGGTGTCACTCACGTCTTCCAGCCGCTCATCTGGAATGTTGGCGATGATGCGCTGCACCTGAGCTGGATCATTGATAGTTCGGATCTGATCCTTGGACAGCTCGCGTAATCTTGCCTCCGGGACGAGCTGGATGTTTTGTTGGACCGTCGGCAGATCCAGGGTAGAGAGATCGTCTTTGTTGAAGTCAAACTCCTTCTCCTCAGGGTCCTCCTGCTGAGCAGACACAACTGGAATTTGGATCGGACTGAGAACTAGCAAGAAGATGAACACTATCGCAGACACGCTTCTTTGTCGTCGGGAATCTCTCACGTTGTTAGCCTTCTCTCACCTCAAATGCGATTTTCTTTGAGAATGAAAGACTGGTTGGGTCGCTCAATGTTATCGTGGCGTTGAACTCGCCAGTAATCTCACTGACAAAGACCAGCTTGCCATCGGGCAGGATATCAAAGCGGGTTGTGTCATCGGTGAAGATCAAGTCCACCCCTTCCTCCCCTCCATTAGGATCTGTCGCTTTGAGATCCTGGAAGAATGCCTCGCCATCAGTAAGCATAAAGCGATCCGGACTCTCAAATCGAGGGGGGAATTGTTCTTGAAGCGCAACGGCAAACTGAAAGAGGAGAGGGTTCTGACTCTGCTTTTCTGAAATCGCGTAGACAAGGACTGTCCGATTGAAGGGACCTACGGACACATTGAAAGGAAATTCGGAGAGAGCAGTTAAATCCACCACATCGGGATGTTCGACGGTGTCCTTGATGATCTGTACGGCAACGCCATGCATGGCGCCAAGAGCCAGAGCCTCCTCGTGTATGAACCTCTCCAATCTCTGCAGGGTCTCACCCTTTCGCACCTCGATGGGCCACCTGACGTCCATCACCACCTTCTCATCGCTGATTGTGGCAGTCGGCGACAGCTCCTTAGCAGAGATGTTGAGGCCTCGCTCAGAAAAACTGGAAAAATCAGCACAGTCCTTGATCTGTTCAGACAGATAGATCGCAAGCTGATCCGACATCTCCCTGCGCGAGGGAATCAGGTTCAATTCTCCCTTGAGGACGAGGGGTACCCCGACCCCGTGGACATCCACAACTTCTCTCGTCAGGAAGATGAAACCACCCTGCGCAGCCATCACTCTCACCGCACCTTGCGTCTCTGTACGGATACATGCCTCGACAAAGGCCCTGACCGCAGCAGTATCAGTATTCTCCTGCTGTAAGAAACCTGCAAGCGTCCCTGCCTGACGCAATTGGTTAGCAAGAAGGGCAAGAGCGACGATAACAACGATGATGATGCCGATGATTATAGGGACAGTTATCTGAGCCTGACGATACTTGCCATAGATACCCTTTTCCCCCATCTCTATCCCCCAATACGATGAAATTGAAACAATACATTAAATCAAAAAGGAAAAAATGAATTACGCTTGCCCTGCCGCGAACAACATCCCCATGAATGCCGCGCCAAAGACCATCATCAGGATCATGCTCAAGACCCCAAAGATCACGATCTCAATGACCAAGGCGATGATGACCTTGACAAAGTCCGTGCCATAGAGGTCCTTCAAGCCGATGACCTGCAAGACCAGCGACCACAAGGAACCCAAGATGCCGATAAAAGGAATCCAACCCAGGAGCATACCAGGGGTCGCGCCATACGCCAATGCCCTAAACGCGTCCTTGAACTCGCCTTTGACGCCCAAGAATCCGATGATGACATTGTAGAGCCATGCGGCGACCAGACTCATCACCAGTCCAAAGACCAGTGAACCCAGGACTCGACTCATCACCAGTCCAAAGACCAGTGAACCCAGGACTCCGACAATACCGATGCCGGCTCCCAGTGGGCCCGCCCATAGAGTCATCATGAGCACCGCTAAGACACCATAGGCCGCCATGATGACGACAAGATACAGCAAGGCATCATTGACCGTCTTCTTACTCAACTTCGACCAGCATGTGGTCGGCTCTGAGAGAACTAACTTTATTGTACCGATGATATCATTCATACCTATCCCCCCTTTGTTATTGCGTTAGAAGCCGCCTAGAGGGTATTTAAATATTTCGAGAGAAAAAATACATTTAAACGCTTTACTTAGGCAGGATGTCCTCAAGCCAAAGAGACATAGACCATGCTCTAGACATCCAATCCATCCAGTCCATATTCCATCTCTTCCACTTAGGATCATCGGTCCTGTGCTGTTCCTTAATCCTATCATATGCTGCGCGATATCCTTTACCTACCTGAAACGCCGATTGGACATACATCCAGAATTCTTGTTCGGGCATGCTTTGATACTGGAATTTGCCCGGCTCGTCATTGGCAGGTTCATTATATGATGCGGTTCTACCATCCAGAGCGACTGCCACTCTCTCAAGACCCGAAGCGCTAGCGACGAGCCCTAATGATGCACCACTTGCGAAGCGATAATCTAGCCTCCAAGGATCCTTGACCACTGAAGCCTTCAGCACCGATGTCCTGAGTCCTTGTCGAATATCTTCTCTTAGAGGCTTATGATTGAGCGCTGCAAGGATATACTTTTGGTCAGGTTCTTCACCAAAACCCCCTTCCCAAACCCAGTCAGCATAATCCAGGGCTGCGGCTCTTTCACTTTGTCTGATAGCTATGCGCCTGATATGAGGATTGAGCAGTCGAGAACCGTTTGATCCATACTTGATATCCAAGACAGTCCCATCGTCAAAACTGTAGCGGGCAATGACATCATCTTTGGTGTTCCTTACGGGTTCGAGAAGGAAACTTGTCGCATTCGGATTCTGTTCGTTCATTTTTTCGGACTCCAAGAGCCTAAAAGTATTTAAAACTATGTTTTAACGGAGTGTGGAGAAAGGTGCGGGAGGATCTAGTTCATTCCTTGGAATTTTGCTTTGAGCGCGCCTAAAAGTAGGTCTAGTGCGGATGAAAAGTCAAACTTGCAATGTAAC
>DATDXB010000141.1:0-5996 GCA_035289465.1 Candidatus Nanoarchaeia archaeon | reverse complement strand
GAAACCGACTAATCGTGTTTATATGCTTTTCCTCGAGGTTATGCCAGACATGAGCATTATCTCAAAATAGTCATGTCTGGCAAACATGAGTAATCGATAAACTACCCTATTCTTAGTCGATTACTCATGGGTCGAAATGCTTTTATAGTCTCTTGGGGCTGGAGAAGCTATGCGAAAAGAGGTGGCGTCGTTCTCTGTCAAGTCCCTTCAAATCCTTGATGAGAACGGCAAGGCGGACAAGAAACTTGAGCCTAAATTACCTGCTTCTCTTCTGCTCACCATGTACAAGCAGATGGTCACTGCTCGATTGCTTGACCAGAAATTCCTTAAGATGCAACGAGCCGGACGCATGGGTACCTTTGCCCCGGTCACTGGACAAGAAGCCGCGCAGGTTGGTTCTGCTCTTGCTCTGGATAAGAAGGACTGGATGGTCCCCTCGTTTAGGGAGGTGGCAGCTGCGCTTGCCCTTGGCGTGTCACCTTCGCAGTTAGCCCTCTACCCCATGGGCTATCCTCAATCATTGAATTCACCCCCAGGATTGAGAATCTTGCCAGTCTCTATCCCTGTCGGATCCCAAATCCTACACGCCGTCGGCCTGGGAATGGCCATGAGCATCAAAAAAGAGAAGAGCGCAGCGCTGGTGTATTTTGGGGATGGGGCGACTTCTGAAGGAGATTTCTCCGAGGGCTTGAACTTTGCAGGAGTCTACAAGGCCCCCGTCGTGTTCTTATGCCAAAACAACGGCTGGGCCATCTCACTGCCACGCTCTGAACAGACCGCTGCAGAGACCATCGCACAGAAGGCCATTGCGTATGGATTTGAGGGCGTGCAAGTCGACGGCAATGATGTCCTTGCGATGTATGTCGCGACAAACGAAGCGCTCAAGAAAGCGAAATCAGGCAAGGGACCGACACTCATCGAAGCAGTCACCTATCGCATGATGATGCACACCACTGCTGACGATCCGACGCGGTACCGTTCGCAGAAAGAAGTGGATGCCTGGGCAAAGAAGGACCCGATTGTCAGGTTCAGGAAGTACCTTGAGCACAAGAAACTATGGAATCCTGCCAAGGAGAAGAAACTGCTTGAAGATACACAGACGATGATCGACGCCGAGATGGCAAAAGCTGAAAGCACCAGGCCCCAGATCACTGATATGTTCACCTATGTCTACGAAAAGATGCCTGCGCACCTTGTCGAACAACAAGAAACGGTCTTGCGCTACGCAGGAGGGCGAAAATAAGATGGCTATGCTTACTGTCGTTGAAGCAATCAACGCCGCACTCCACAAAGCCATGAGCGCCGACAAGAACATCGTCGTACTTGGAGAAGACGTCGGAATCGACGGGGGTGTGTTTAGAGTCACTGACGGACTCTTCAAGAAATTCGGCAAAGAACGCGTCATGGACACCCCCCTTGCAGAGGCGGCAATAGTAGGCACCTCTATCGGGATGGCTATGGCAGGCCTTCGGCCTGTGTGTGAGATCCAATTCTCCGGCTTCGCCTACCAGGCATTCTACCAAGTCGAACAACACCTGGCAAGGATGCGCAACCGCAGCCAAGGAAGCTTCACCTGTCCTGTCGTGATGCGACTGCCTTACGGCGGAGGGATCAGGGCCCTTGAACACCACTCTGAATCACGCGAGGCATATTACGCGCACACACCTGGTGTCGTTGTGGTGATGCCTTCGTCACCTACGACCGCAAAGGGATTGTTGTTGTCTGCGGTCAAATACCCAGACCCCGTCATCTATATGGAACCCAAACGCATGTACCGTTCTATGAGAGAAGAAGTGCCGGATAACGTCGATGTCCCTATCGGCAAGGCCTTTGTCGAGCAAAAAGGGGACGCCGTGACGCTGATCTCGTATGGGGCAAGCATGATGGAGGCACGGCAGGCCGCAAGACAGGTAAAGGGTGTCGAATTGATCGATTTGCGGACAATCTCTCCTTTTGATAGAGAGACCATCCTTGCATCTGTACGAAAGACAGGACGCTGTGTCATCACACACGAAGCCAATGTCTCGTTTGGGGTCGGGGCGGAAATCGCCGCTCTGCTCGCTGACAAAGCGATCGATTCACTTCGCGCACCAGTCAGACGCGTGTGCGGATATGACACTCCCTTCCCTGCATTTAAGATCGAAGACCACTACATACCGACGACACAACGCATCGTCGACGCGCTCAACGAGGTGATCTCTTACTAATGTCTCTCGATAAGAACGCTTATCGGAGCCGCGAGAGCGAGCTCTCGCAGGCCTACGAATTCCGATTCCCTGATGTCGGCGAAGGCATCCATGAGGGCGAACTGCTCAAGTGGCATGTCAAGGTCGGAGATCGCGTCAAAGAAGACCAAGTCCTCGCTGAAGTCGAGACGGATAAGGCCGTCGTTGAGATCCCCGCTCCACGAAGCGGAGTTATCCTGAAGCTCAACGGAAAGCCAGGAGACAAGATCAAAGTAGGAGATGTCCTCTGCGAGATCGATGACGGAAGCAAAGGCGGAGCTAAACCAACAGCACCCGCTCCTGCGCAAGAAGCCCAGGTTAAAGCGATGCCTGATTCTCCTGTCCAGATCGCACGCGCAGCTCCTGTCGCCACAAGCTCTGCGACAGGCACTATCCTTGCCACCCCCTCCACACGCAAACTCGCGCGCGAGATGGGAGTCGATATCACGACAGTCAGAGGAAGCGGACCTAGCGGCAGAATCACCGTCGAGGATCTCCAACGCGAAGGTACACAAGGACATGTACCTTCAGCTCCCGTTGCTGAAGAAGGCCAAGAAGTCGTGGTCAAGAAAACAGCACCCAGTATCTCCTTTGAGAAGTACGGACAAGTGCTCAAGATACCCTTTAAGTCGATACGAAGAGCCATCGCTGAGAACCTGTCTCGCTCATACCACACGGTCGTGCATGTGACCCATCACGATGAAGCGGATGTGACTGAGCTTGTCGCATTGCGCGAAAAGGAGAAAGGACGCGCCGAGAAGAAAGGGTACAAACTGACGTATCTATCGTATGTCGTCAAGGCAATATGCGGCGCTTTGAAGAAGCATCCCTATGTCAACTCCAGCCTCGATGAAGAAGCAGAAACCATCGTGCTCAAGAAATACTACAACATCGGCATCGCTGTGCAGACCGACAAGGGATTGCTTGTGCCTGTGCTCAAGAACGCCGACAAGATGAGCATCCTTGAGATCGCCAAAGAGATCTTCTCTCTCGCCAACAAAGGACGCGAAGGAACGCTGTCCCTCGAGGAGATGAAGGGCGGGAGCTTCACCATCACCAACATCGGAGGGATCGGAGGCATTTATTTCTGCCCCATCGTGAACCATCCCGAGTGCGCGATTTTGGGGACCGGGGCTGTGGCGGATAAAGTCGTTGTGCGCGACGGCAAGATGGTGGTGCGCAAGATCATGCCCCTGTCCATCTCGTTTGACCATCGCATCATCGACGGCGCAAAAATCGCCGAGTTCGCGAATACACTCAAGGAACTTCTTGAAGACCCTAATTATCTCATGGTCGAGGTCTGAACATGGTCATGGGCGAACTCTCCACTTCTACAGAAGTGCTGATCATCGGAGCAGGACCAGGAGGATACGTCGCCGCTCTACGGGCCGCACAGCTGGGCAAACAGGTCACTCTTGTGGATAAGGGTGAAGTAGGAGGCATCTGCCTCAATATCGGCTGCATCCCCTCCAAAGCACTCATCCACGCCGCAGATCTCGCGGGAAAAATCAGAGCAGCAGGAGCCCTCGGCATCCACAGCGGCAAAGTCCGCATCGATATCAAACAACTCCGCAGCTGGAAAGAACAGGTGGTGAAGACCCTCACTGGAGGCGTGCGCGGGCTCCTCGCCCAACGAGGCGTGACTGTGATGCAAGGCGAAGCACGATTTGAAGGCTCCAACAAAGTCCGCGTCAGCACCAGTTCTGGCAACCAACTCATCTCATTCACCCACGCCATCATCGCCACAGGCTCTATCCCTATCGAGATCCCTGGCTTTGCCTTTGACGGCAAGACCGTGTGGAGCTCAGAGGAGGCCTTGACATTGCCCTCTATCCCCAAACAACTCTGCATCATCGGCGGAGGCTATATCGGACTTGAACTCGGAGGAGTCTACCAAAAACTGGGAAGCAAGGTGACGATTGTGCAACGAGGAGATACCCTGTTACCCTTTGTGCCCAGCGAAGCTGTGCGAATCCTGCAACGCAGTATGGAAGAGATGGGAGTGAGCTTCCTTCTTGATGCAAGCGCTACGGGACTTAGAAAGGGTAAGGACCTCACGATCTCACTTGAGCAAGGCGGAAAAAAGACAAGCTTAATTTGTGACGCTGTGCTTGTCGCAGTAGGACGACGACCCAATACACGAGGATTATCGCTTGAGAATACCTCTGTGAAGGTCGATGAGCGCGGATTTGTCGTCGTGGACACCCAGATGAGGAGCACGGATCCATCTATTTTTGCGATAGGTGACCTCGCTGGAGAACCCATGCTCGCACATAAAGCATCACGACAAGGACATGTGGCTGCTGAGGTGATCGCTGGACAAAGCTCTGCCTTTGACAATCAATGCGTGCCTGCTGTGATCTTCACTGACCCCGAGGTCGCTCTTGTTGGCATGATGCCTGAAGAGGCAGAGAAAGCCGGACACGATGTCAAGACAGGCACCTTCCCCTTCTCCGCATCTGGCCGCGCAGTGACGACGCACTCCACGAAGGGTTTTGTCAAACTCGTGACTGACGCAAAGAACGGACTTGTGCTTGGCGGGCTGATTGTGGGGGCGCATGCATCAGATATTATCAGCGAGGTTGCGCTCGCTATCGAGATGGGCGCGACTGCGGAAGATCTGTTACTGACAATACATCCCCATCCCACCTTTGGGGAAGCGATCATGGAAGCTGCAGCTGATGCGATGGGACAGGCGATCCATGTGTCAAGAGGAAAGGTGTCTGCACCCCAAGACGATTCAACGATAACATCTGCCAGCACGAGCATCAGGTCCCGGAGCAAAAGACACTCCGGCCCTTCAACAAAGAAAAGAAGCCCCATGCCACGCTTCCGCAAACCTAAGAGATAAGTTTAAAAGGCAATTTCCCTTCTCACACTATCATGGAATTCACCGCCATCATCTGTAAAGGCGAACGACAATACGTGGCTCTCTGCCCAGAAGTCGATGTCGTCAGCCAAGGACACACTATTGACGAATCCTTAAAGAATCTCAAGGAGGCCGTCGAACTCTATGTCGAGGAGATGGGACACGCTTCTTGAGATCATCCGCCAAGCAGGGCTGAAGAAAGAAGAGTTCCTGGAGATGTTATGAGCCCCATAATCACGTTTCCTTTTGACGTCAATGAATTCTTTGAGAAATGCGTCAAGCACAAGCACATCCCAAAAAACGACTTTGAGAAGCAAGCCATCCTCATCAAACTTGTCGATTTGTTCGAGTCAGGTAAGAAATACACCGAGCAAGAAGTCAATGAGGCCATCAAGAAATACTTCGAGGACTACACCTGGCTACGAAGGGAACTGTTCAACTTCGGTTATATGCAAAGAGACCCTTACACAGGAATGTATTGGGTGGTCAAACGCATGCTCACCCAAGACGATATCAGAAACAATACCCTGCTCCGACGCCACGCTAAACCATTCAAGGTGCTGGATGAAGATCGCTAAGCCGATTGCACAGGCTCGTCTTTTTTCTCCTCGCGCTTGTGCTTCGGATAGACATCAGGCAACATGAAGACCTTCTCCATCTTCACCGCCAAGCCCTTCTCTTCTGAGATCATCTGACGCGAGATCATGACCGCTTTGCCGAGGCCGACTAATTCTTCTTTTAGCGTCATCACGGCGACCATCTCTTCTGCCTGGATGTCGGTCTCGACTTTTGCGATGCCAGGGGCTTTGAGGTCGACTCCATGACATAACGTGTCGACGGTGGTGTCTAAGACCCATACCTTGGGAAGATGACCGACTGCGACTTCGATATCTCTGATGCAG
>DATDXB010000140.1:0-7061 GCA_035289465.1 Candidatus Nanoarchaeia archaeon | reverse complement strand
TCTTCCTGCCATAATCATGCCACCAGTCTCTGTTTTGTCGCCTTCACTTGAGCCACAATGGACTCAGGGTCGACTTTGTTCTTGAGATACCATGAGAATTGCTTCTCATATCTCTTAGGATCCTGCTTCTTGAGTAATGCCGCATACGCAGCCACATGCGCGCCCGCCACGCGTTCGTCTGAGGGAAGTGCTGACTCATCTGCAGGCACATCAAGTCCGCCATCACGCGCACCCTTGACGACCGCAAACAGATTCGACTTGAGACTGCGCGCATATAAGCCCAGATCAACCACTGCATGCTTGATCGTTTTGTCCTTCGCTTTCTTTGCGAGCAAGACTCCAGTAAGGTATGCCGCACTCATGTTTGATGTCGCACAATTGTAACCTGAGTTCTTGAGCTCACGAGAGTGAGCAGACGCAAGCACTTTGTCCCCCGCGGGTTCAAAGAGCACCAGCTGAGCCTGCATATGCTTGAGCGACTTTCGCACCACAAGGCGTGGCTTTTGAGATTTCAAGAGCGTCAAACGCTGCCTGTAATCAGTGCGCTGCTCGCGCTTACGACGGAATGGAACCGTCCTGCGATTGTGGGAGCCTCTCATTTCTTCCTCTGGATCAAGTTGTGCTCATCAATGTAGAGCTTAATGTGTCTGTGACTACGGAAGAACCCTCCGCGTGATTTGTCATAGAGCATACGGAATGTCTCGCCTGTGATGTGCTCGCCTTCGCGTAAGGACTTCAGGAAGTCCCTTTGTTTGCGGACCCTGTTGATCCACGTGCGCTTCTTTGGCGTGCGCGAAGTCTTAACGCCTTTGTGCGAACCGTGACCTCGTCTGCGGCCCTTGGCCTTCTGAGCATGCATCAATCGAGTACGAACCTTTGATGATCCCCTGATTGGCAATTTGTAAATGGCGCCCTGATTTGCCAAGGTGCGCAAGTCCGTCTTGGTGATCGCTTCCTTGATATCAGAGAGTCTGGATTCCTCAAAGCGCACATTAGACTCTGCGCATCCCAACACATCGGCGGCAAGCCTTTTTTGAACGGATAAATCCATCTTAGATCCTCTTGGTCAAAGTCTTATCCTGATCCTTTTTCTGTTCCTCTTGAGCTTGATCCTTGGCAGGCTGTTCCTCCTTTTTAGGAGCATCCTGCTTTTTTTCGGTCTTCTTCTGTGTAGCCTTCTTTGCGACGAGCGTTTTTTTGCGCTCTTTTCGGTCAGCCATCTCTTTGTCGATTTTGGCAAGCGCTTTTGCCGTGTCATGGACATTCTTGATCCTGATATTGCGTCTCTGCGCCTCTTTCATGATCTCTTGACGCTTCTTGTCACCCACAGACCCACGGATCTCAGCGATCGTGTCTTTGGGCAATGCGATAAGCTGTGCGAGATTAGCAATCACCGCAAGCTTTTTCCCATCTGAGGACAGACCTCTGACTGCGGCTGGTCCTCTGTATCCGATGTTGACATCGGCAGGGACGGATCTCATATGACGGCGCATCTTGTTATGCAGACCGCGAGGCTTTCTCCAGACCCATGCGATATTGCTGAGTCTCATATAATCAGGCCTGATGAATCGCGGCTTCTTGCGCTTCATCTCCTTGCGCACACTAAGCAAACGCTTGATATCTGAGCTCATTCTATGGGCACCCCATCCTTCTCGATGATGAACAAACCGTCTTGGAAAATGCGACGATCCCTGTTGGTGATTCGCGTCAGCTGTTCCATACTCGCTGCGACTTGGCCGACCTTCTCGATATCACAACCTGTGACTGTGAGGATATTATCTGCGAATTTCACATCAACACCCTTAGTGAGCTTGAGCGTGCGCGGGAACTTCTCGCCCAGGAAATTCTTGACGCTGAGCTCTTCGCCCTTGATGGTGATATTCATAGGGAAGTGACCTGATAAGACCTTGACCTTGTAGACTATAGGCGTGACGACACCCCTGAGCATGTTATTGATGTGCGCACGCGTCGTGTAGAGCATCTTCTTCTCTCTGCGCGTGGCATCCTTTGAGAGAATCTCCACTTGATTGCCCTTGACCTCAAGAGAGATGCGAGGCGTCCTAAATGCACGCTTGACCTCTCCCTTAGGACCTGTCGCGGAAAAGAGACCGTGCTCTATCTTGACCTGAACCTTCTCAGGGATAGGCATGGACTCAGCGATCGTCTTTTTCATCAGTAACAGTAGGCAATGAGCCTTCCTCCCGTATTCTTCTGCTTGGCCTGGATGTGCGTCATCAAACCATATGGGGTCGAGACGACTAAAATGCCCATGTCCTTTGCAGGCAAGAACCTGCGCTCAAACTTCTCAAACTCCGGAAGCGTGACCGCGAATCTTGGCTTGATAGCACCGCACTTGTTGATAGCCCCAAGCAAATTGAGTTTGAGCACGCCACCGCGAGCATCAGCGACCTTCTCGGCCTTACCCGTGTAGCCGCTCTCATTGAGGATCGTCAACACGGAAGTGATCAGTTTTGAAGCTGGATGCACGAGGCATTCTCTTCGTCCCAAACGCTCTTGATTGAGCATGTTTGAGAGCACCGATGCGAGTGGATCGTTCATCATGGTCAGTGGTATTTTTTGAAGCCCAAGCTCACCGCAATATCGCGGAAGCACTGCCTGCATAAATGCAAGCCATAGGAGCCGATGTGGCCACCCGTCCTCAAGCACCTGCGGCACTTGAACAAGGCGATGCCTGTTGTCCTCTTCTTGGGCGCGTTATGACGCACAAACTTCTTTAGCTTAAAAGGTTTGGCCTTAAGCTGTTTGAAGGCCTTGCGATAGTCAGAGACCGTCATGCTTTCTCACCGATTTTGATACCAAATTCCTTGGTGAAGTACTCAATGGATTCCTGCTTAGTCACGACATGGTGCTTGCCGACCTTCGTCGACAAACGACGGCTCTTGACCCTATAGCCTGGACGAGTGACCGTCACAGCAGCCTCAAAGCCCATGATACCCAAGTCAGGATCATACTTGACTTCAGGAATGTCAATATATTCAGGCACGCCAAATGCGAGATTGCCCTGGCGATCAAATGAACGCTCATTGACGAGCATGTCATTTGCCGCAAAGAGCCTGCGCAAAAACTCATGCGCTTGTTTACCTCGCATAGTCACCTTAGTCCCGATAGGAAGGCCTGGACGCAAGCCCCACTGCTGGATCCTCTTGTTGGTCACGGTCTTGACTGGAGTGATCCCTGTGATGTGCTTGATGAGCTTGACTCCTTTCTCAAGTCGGGCGACATCTTTACCCGCACCGACATTGAGCGTGAGCTTCTCCACGACGATATTTCTCATCGGATTCATAGTGTCACAACCGGCTTGTCCTTGCCAACAACCAAGGCATAATCCTTGAGCGTGGCGAACTTACCCGTCTTTGATTGATAGAGGACCTCGTCCTTGATGATATCCACGATTTTGCCCTGCTCGCCTTTTCGTTTTCCACCAATGATAAGGATCTGAGCGCCAGCTTGACACTTGATGTGTTCGATGACCTTCTGTGAAGGGACCTCAATTACTAAGGAATCTCCCGTTGCAACGTCATCTTTACCCACCAATATGTTTCTACCGTCTGAGAGGTTGACTTGCAACTTACCTCTCTTCACCATGGTCTTACCGATGATCTTGGCGACTTTGTGGTTCGCTTCTTTAGCGTCGATCTTCTTGATCATGAGCGTGCCATCCTCGCCAAGAGTCATGCGATAGTTCTCCTTGCTCTCCGTCAGCGAGATGATGTCAAGCAAGCCGACGATGCGCTTGTGGTCACGCACTCGCTTGCCATCGACGACAACATGCTTGATCCCCAAGGCGCGCTTGACCTCGCGAGTAGTGCGAGCAGCGTGGATGAGATCCTTAAGCACCACAGTCAGAGGCAATCCGAGATCCATTGGGTGCGCACCTGCTGAGGGCCGGGTAATGAACGTGTGCTCTTTACGAAGGATGACCCACGATTTTGGCGCGTCTAGTCTTTTAAGGTGACTCTTCATGCTTGTTTCTCCGCCTTTTGCGGCTTCTTTTGCTCTTTTTGGGCAGGGGTGACCTTTGCGGTCTTTTGCGCGTGCGCAAACCTTCTCTTGTCCTGCATGTTGATCTCTTCGATGATCAGGTTTGATGGGTGATGTGGATAGAGAGCTTTTGAGCCATCCTTTTTGTTATGTTCAATTCCTGTGATATACACTTTTTCGTGAAGGGTGTCGACTTTTTCGACTTTGCCCGACTTGCCGCTGAAGGTGCCGCGAGAGATCTTGACTTTGTCGCCGACTCTCACGATCACCGATCTTCTCTTGTGTTCCTTACGCAATGGCTTTGCCAAGTGCACCGCCATAAAGCTGCGCTTGATATGCAAAGGCGCATTGAATCGGAACTTGCGCTGCTTGCCTGGGCGAACGCTTGACATCCAGTGTGCTGAGTATTCTTTCATACGATCATGCTCGCCGTCTTAGCCACGATCGGCCAACGGTCGGCAACCTCTCTTGCAATCGGGCCCTTGAAAATCGTCCCTTTGGGAGTCCCGAATTCATCTTTGATAATGACCACTGCGTTATCCTCGAATTTGACCCACGTACCGTCGGGGCGCTGGTATGGACGCCGTTGACGCACGATGACTGCTGGGTGCACGGTCTTTCTCATGTCGGGCTTGCCCTTGATGACAACGACCATCACTAAGTCACCGATCCCTGCCTGAGGTTTCTTACCTTTTGAAGTGTTGTAATGCTTGACTGAGACAATCTTGACGATTTTGGCACCGGAGTTATCACAGGTCTCCATCCTGGAATTGTGGCTTAAGCCACGTGTCATGTGAACCTTTAATGCCTTCATTGTTCTTCCTCGTCAGACTTTTTCTTCTCCTTAGTCACCTGTTTTGCCTGCTCACGTTCTTCTTGTGTATGCAAGAAGCGCAGGTCCTTGCCCATGATCTTGGTGATGATGAATGATTTTGTCTTTGAGATCGGCCTGCACTCTTGCACCTCGACGATATCTCCCGTCTTCGCGTCAATTTCGCTTGGATTGTGCACGGTGAGACGCGTACGCTTGACGAGGAAACGTTCGTACTTTGGAACAAATTGTTTCCAAGTGTACTCCAGCGTCGCTGTCTTCTGTGCCTTGGCCTTCACGATAGTACCTACCTGTTTTCGGCCGCGGGGGATGAGGTTAGTAGTCTTTGCCATGTGTGTTCACCTAAGCTCTATTGTCTCTGGCGCGAAACCCATCTTGGTGAGGATCTCTCGCACCTGCGTCTTGTGATCTCCCTGAAGCTCAATGATACCTTCCTTGACAGAACCGCCGCAAGCGAACTTCGCCTTGAGCTGCTTGGTCAAGTCCTTGACATCGATCTCATTAGTATCGATGCCTTCGATGACCGTATAGGTCTTGTTGAATTTCTTTTGTACCACTTTGACCACGATCCTTTGTGATTCTTTGGCGATAGACTCGCAGACGCACAGATCCTTTGGGAGTCCGCACGTGTTACAGACGAGGCTCATAATTTTTTGCCGACCTCCTTAGGAAGGACCGATAAGATCCTCGCAATGTCCTTTTTCGCCACCCTGATTTTCCCCGGATTCTTGGGGTTGGTCTTGGTCGCGATCTGGGCATTGGCCTTAAGCAAGGCCAGCTTGAGCTCCGCGAGCTTCTCCTTGAGCTGGGCTTCGCCCATCGCCTTGATATCTTTGAACTTCATGGGTTTTTTGGCTCTTCTTGAACCTTCTCCTCCTTTTTCTTCGGAGCGCGCTTACGAGGGGCCTTCTTCTTAGGCTTGTCCTCGCCGCCTTCGGTTTTCTCAGACGCTGATTTGTCGTCTTGAGCGGCTACCTGGGATCCCTCTGCGGCGACGGCGCTGGCAGGAAGCACAGTGACCTTGGCATTGATCTGATCAGGCATACGGATATCTGGCGGCATGATACTTACTTGGATGCCGACAGTACCTGTCTTAAGCTGAGCTGCAGCATAGGCTGGACGCACATGCTCTGAAGCCACATCGCCGCACTTCTTGATGTAACCCTGGTAGAATCGCCAGGCCTTTGCGCGAGCACTTGGCACTTTACCGGAGATAAGGATCTCAATACCGCGAGCACCAGCGCGGATGCACTCAGTCATCATCTTGTGACCGACGCCCTTGAATCTGCCGATGCCAAAGCGTTCAAGCGACGACGCGATGCGCTCAGCGACGATTCTTGGGTCCAGATAGACATTCTGCACCTCGCTGATCTCAATCTGAGGATTCTCAAGCTCAAACTTCTTTTTGACGGACTTGGTGAGCTTCTTGATGTTCTCGCCGCTGCGACCGACGATGAGGCCTGGACGCGCGGCATAAATGACAATCTTCTCACCCATAGGAGTGCGCTGCAACTTAGTGTGCGAATGACCGACATTCTTGAGGTTCTCAGAGATGTATTCCTGTATCTGGAACTCCTTGATCCTCTCCTCAACAAACTTGCGTTCAATCATTGTGCACCTGCAGGCTTAGACGCCTCTTTTTTCTGGGGATTCTTCGCCTTTTCCTTTGATTCTTTCTTCTGTTCCTTGAGTATGATCTCGACATGCGCACGCTTTGCGGTGCGACCGTGCCTTCCACCACGCATGACGACACCACCCTGCTGAGCTGATGAATGAAACACCAACATTTCCTTTGTGTTCAGTCCCTTGTTCTCTGCGTTTGAACGCGCGTTTTTGACAATCAGCAAGATGTGGGCCGTCGCCTTGAGCGGATATCGTCCGGGACCCATACCGCCCCTTCTGTGACCGATGTCCTTGAAGGCTCTCTTGTAGGGCACTGCGCGCTTCATCTGCTTGACTTCCTCAAGCATGGCAATCGCAGCATCGACTGGCTTGCGGCGGATGAATGCGCAGATCTCGATTGCCGCCTTTGTGGAGATCGGCAAGTGCCTGCCGACAGCCTTTGCGCAATCTGCGCCCGTCTCGATGCTGTAATTATACTTTGCCATCTTTATCTCACCGACAGCGACGCGCTAGATCTCGTAGCTCCAATACCTGGGGCTGAGTGCGCGACGCGCTTCTTTGTGATCGCGAATTCGCCAAGCTTGTGACCAAGCATCTCGGGCTG
>DATDXB010000139.1:0-3458 GCA_035289465.1 Candidatus Nanoarchaeia archaeon | reverse complement strand
ACGACGCTTTGTTCCACGGCTTGTTGGGTCGCTTGTGTCTTCACTTCAGATTCAGGAGCGGTAAGTGGAGTACTGGGAGTACAGCTGGCGACGACAACAAGTAAGATGAAGAGCAGTGCAAGTCTCATGTGTTAACGATAGCGCCCAGCCTTATAACCTTTTGGATATGGCTATTGCTAGGGTTTGGTACATCCCTCACTCCCTTTGAATCGTAATCCCCGTACCATACATTTAAGAGCGATTCTGGCTAAAATATCGTTTATGGCAAAAACAAGCGCTCTCATCGTTGGCATCGTGGCTTTAGTGGCTATCATTGGTCTGTGGATGCCTTCTTCCCAGCAAGCTCCTGATCTCAAGACGCCTATAATGTCCCCCTTAGTAGAAAGTCCTGCTCCTGTCAACCCCAAGGTAGTGGGTTGTCAGGAATCCTATGATTACCGCGTGGAACTCTGCAACAGGCGTACCCACCAAGAATCCCGCGACATCTGTCTGTCTAACACAAATGATCTGCGTGAGGAATGCCTTCGCGACGCACAATGAGACAGACAGCATTATTGATACCTGCAGTCGTGGCAGTGCTTGCCATTGTCGCTCTTGTTATTGTGCTTCAACCTTCGACACAGGGTGCATTCTTTGGCCCACAACAGAGAGTCATGGGATTCCATCAGGTATTCGCTGATCCGGTAGTTCAGCAATATCCTCGTGACTGTGTGAACGAAGACCAAGTCCGCGTGGATTTGTGCAATCGCAGAAAGACCTCTGAATCTATAGAAGTGTGCTTAAGGGAAGCCGAATTAATCAATCAAATGTGCGTGTAGATGAAGTGAATTGCGCTTCGTATGCTTCCTTGTCCGTTCTTATGGTGGATCTCTGAGCTTCCCACAGCTTCTTGATACTCAACTCCGCAAGGGGGACTAAATTGACGATATCGGCTTCGTTATATCTGACCAGTTTCTCCAGGGCTTCCTGACTCCCATTTTTGTAGGCTTGCCAGAGATAGACTGCATCAAGTCCGCTGACTCCGTCGAGATCGCTTTCTCGTGCGATTCCCACTTGTCGTTCAATTGATTTCAATCCACCAGTCAATCCCACCTTAGCACACACATGCCTCAAATCAACATGGGGCATATCGAGGTGCACGCGGAAATAGCGTTCGATGATGGGCACGTCAAAGGAAGAGCCATTAAAGGAGACGATCATCTTCTTGCCTTCTAAAGCGCGCATGAACAAGTCTTTGCTCAGATTCTTGCCCTTCACCAGTGACTTGGTGTTCTCGCCGTCATACAAGCCAAGCACAGTGATATCGCCATAGAGCCCCGTGGTCTCGATATCAAGATACACGACATCATCCTTAAACGTCTCAAAGAGTCGCCAATGTTCAGAGAAGGGAAACTGTTCAGCAAAGAAGGGGAAATTGCGCACCTCCAAGTTCTTTTGCGCTTTCTGTAAGAACAGGCTATACATCGTTTTTCGCGCGGCAGACATACCTTTGATGGTGCTGCTCGTCAAGAAATCATCCCAGGTATGGATGCCTTGTTGCCAGATCTTGCGCTCGCTCTCATGGCCGATGCGATCGAGGCAGATGAATGATTGGGTAATCACGAATGGTTCCTGAAATGAGTGGCTTATAAGAGTACCGCCAAAGTGTCCTGTGGCCAGTATAGCGTGAGAACCTTTAAATAGAATGCGAGGTGGGATGGTTTCATGTCGGACTACGCCTGGTATCTGGAGCATGACTTGACCGAGTATTCGGGGAAGTGGGTGGCGATCAAGGACAAGCACGTAATCGCTGCGGATGCAGATTTTCGACAGGTGGTGAAGGATGTCACCAAGAGATTCAAGCTCGTCGATGTGTTTGTTGCGCGGATTCCTCAGAAGGACGTCGCTTATGTCTATTGACAATGTTAGTATTCCATTTTCGTAGGGAGTTTGCTGGCCATGAGATGGTCCTTCGCCCACGTGTGCAGGTGATATTGACCAACATGGGCATCTCCACCATGGGGTCCGCGCTCTTGGATTCTGGCGCTGATCGTACAGTGATTCCTTTGGACGTGGCTGAGGCATTGGGCCTCTCGAAAGGGGCAAGGTGGAGACTGCGGGCATCGGGGGATCTGTAGAAGGACACGAGAGCGTCATCTCGATGACTTTTGTGGACATGGGGAACAATCGTTTCTCTGTCAAGGATATACCTGTGTACATCGTTGCAGGGGTTCACGAGGTCGTCATTGGTCGTAAAAAGATCTTCGATGTGTTCAGAATCATATTCGAACAGGATAACGACAAAATCATCCTCTAACCTAAGTCGATATCGTCAACGTAGACTCAGTATTCCCTGCGACAATGCATGAAAAACTAATGTTTTTCTGCACAGAAAATCGCCGAGGCGATTTTCATGTGGCCGCGATGCCTTCGGTCCTCTTAGAAGAAAACAAGGACTTCACAGGCCTACCTCTTCTTGTCGAGTTGGTGATACACAGCGCCGATGCCTGCCGCGATTGCAAGGAGTAATAACGCCTCGGCATTGTCAAGCAGGAACTCAGCGGAGAATCCCAGGACTTCACCTGCCCCTGCAAGCCAGGACACGACCAAGGCAAGGCCGCCGATAGCGGTCAGGATGATGGAAAAACTGTGTACGGTTTCGTGATACTTCATGGGACACCTCTATACATAGAATCAGTAAAGTATCTATTTAAAGGTTATGTCCGACTAACGTTGTCTGATCTCACTTCTTCCAATCCCCCGCCTTAAACCTATTACTTGCGTTCAAATGCCAATCATGGGGATTTGACCCTTGGATCTCCTTCCACATTGTTTTAGCAGTGGCAGTAAACAGCTTGTGAACATACACATGTTCCCTCATCTCCTTCCAGTGGGTAGCGAGGGGGTTGCCGTGAGTCATTTGTTCGCGTAGTTCAAAGTCGACATCCAAGTTATCAGCGTCCTTGATGATCTTGGCTTCGATGGTCTCCTTAGCCTCGCATTCTTTCCAAAGTGAGATCATCTCTGCACTTAGTACCGTACCTCCAAATAACTCGTGGATGGCCTTCTCTTCAAAGCGTTCACAAAATTGGCGAGAGAGATAATGGACATCCCCAGTACGGCTCTCCCCGATATCGTGGATCAAGGCCATCTTGGCGATCTTCCCTAAATCTCCAATACCCTCTTTAGCAGCGATAGTCATCGCGATAAAGGTCACTCGGACTGTGTGCTCGGCCAGATTCTGCATTCGTGGCCCAAAGAATTGGATCCATGTCCGTGGCACATGCCGAAGGCATCCGACCTCATACAAGAACTCAAGATCGCGTTTCAGGGTGGCGTCGGGGTTCTGATCACTCATCGTCTCAATTCGTCCGCGGATTGCATTCCTCTCCTGGCAGACTTCACATTGCATTAAGCTACAGACACGACTTCAAGCTCAAACACCAGCGTCTGTCCCGCAAGCGGGTGGTTTTGGTCAA
>DATDXB010000138.1:0-2236 GCA_035289465.1 Candidatus Nanoarchaeia archaeon | reverse complement strand
GTGAATCGGTCACGTATATCTTTGAGATAGGACTCTTGGAGATGAGATCCATCGCCCCTGGCGCAAAGACACCGTGTGTGACCAGGGCGCTGATTTTGAGCGCGCCTTTTTTGTGCAAGACCCTTGCCGCTGCCACTAAAGTTTTTCCAGTCGTTACCATATCATCGACGATCAGCACCTGCTTGCCTTTGACGTCGCCATCAATGGGGCCCATAAGCACCTGCTCTTTTTTCGGGCGCGTCTTGTGCATCACCTGACATTCCAAGGAGTATCTTTTCGCCAAGGACCTCGCAAAGGAAGCACTGCCCTTGTCTGGGGCTATGATCGCATCGCATCCTTTGAGCGTAGGACCATAGATCTCGATAGGGATGATGTCTTGGTATCTGAGGAACTTCTTTGATCGCGCACTATGAGCATGCAGCACCAGCACCTTGCTTGGCCTGCAGGTCCTCAGCAGATGGCAGATCACCTCTGCACTGAGAGGCTCCCCTGGCAATGGCTTGTCCTGACGAGCATAGCCTAGGTACGTGATCAGGAGACTTATTTTGGCGCCAGCCCTCTTGAGAGCATCAAGAAGCAACACGAGTTCAATCATGTTATCTGCGGGGGCGTTTGCCGCGGCAATGACCCACACGTTTCTGCCATGCACAGGTTCCTTGATCTTGACATTGATCTCCCCGTCGCTGAATCTCGAGATTATGAACCGCCCCCTGGAGACCTTCATCTTCTTGACCAACGATTCCACAGAAGAGGTATAGAATACGCTCATAAGTACCTCTTGAACCAATCCCTTGCAAGATCTGCGACCTTCTCTAAGGTGCCTGGCTCCTCAAATAAATGGGTCGCTCCCTTGATGATCTCGATATGCACATCCTTAAGCCTCCTTGCCGCTTGCTTATTGAGCTCGATGACCTCCATATCATCGCCACCGACGATAAGCAAGGTAGGAGCCTTCACTTTTGGGAGAGCGTCCTCAGCCAGATCAGGCCTCCCTCCACGTGAGACAACCGCTTTTATGTCTGGGTCACCTACCGCGGCGATCAAGGCTGCCGCAGAACCTGTACTTGCCCCAAAGTAAGCGATCTTCAAAGGGACTTGAGACTTGATCCATGTCGTCGCATCCTTGAGGCGCTTCGCAAGGAAGGAAATATCAAATCTCAGCTCAGCAGTCACATCGTCGATTTGCTCTTCCTCTTGTGTCAATAAATCAAAGAGTAAAGTCGCAATCCCTGCCTCCTGGAGCACTTTGGCGACAAAGCGGTTTCTCGGGCTCAACCTGCTGCTGCCGCTACCATGCGCAAAGAGCACAATACCTCGCGCTCCCTTAGGAATCACCAAGTCCCCATCAAGTTGCACTTTTCCACTAGGGATTTTTACTGTCTTATTTTCCATACCTTTTGAGGATCTCCTTGACTTCATCATCTTGTACTTGATCGAATCTTTCATAGAACTCGCCGATCGCCATAAAACTCTCAGGTATCAACGGACAGATCACTTCATCGGCTATTGCCTTCAATTTCCTGAATGCCTCGGGCGGAGCCACGGGGATGGCTACGACAACCTTCTTTGGCTTCTGCTTTTTGATGATCTCTATCGCAAGACCCATCGTCGCTCCTGTCGCGATACCATCATCGATAAGAATCACGACCTTATCATTGAGTCGGGGCATCTTCTGTGTACCTTTGAGCAAGAGATAGCGCTGTTGTGCTTCTTGCTGCCGTCTCTTCACTTCTTTGGCTATGTATTCCTTTGGGACTCCTCTAGCGTTCTCATTGAGGGCGTACGTATCTGCGCTTGTGGCGCCGATAGCAAACTCCTCATCACCTGGATAGCCCAGCTTCTTGATGACCAAGACATCTAATCGCAAGTTGAGGATCTTCGCCACTTGATCAGCCACCACTACACCCCCTCGAGGGATGCCAAGAATAATCGTATCCTTACCTGTGTAGGCCTGTAACTTCTCTGCGAGGATCTTGCCAGCTTCTTTACGGTCTTTGAACACTGATTATCTTGCGCCTTCAACCTATAAAATGGTTATGGGCCTACCTCACTTTGTGATGATACAATCACTGAAATTCGACAACCAATCTTTTCTTGTCTAAAGGGTGGACCAACACTTCCCGTCCTTGCTTGACGTGGAGAAATTCGGCAAGCCTCTTGTTGATGACCACTGCAATTGATGAGCCCACCCGGGTGACTTTTGCCTTTGCCTCAAGCCCCCACAGCCCTTTCTGTT
>DATDXB010000137.1:0-10617 GCA_035289465.1 Candidatus Nanoarchaeia archaeon | reverse complement strand
TTCTGGTCACGATATACGCCATTTGTTGTTAAAGTTTTAACAACAAATATAAAAACATTTCCATACTAGAAAACATACTTTGTCGACGAGAAATAAACTGTTGTGAAAAATTCCCTATGAACTCAGTTCAGAAACTCAGGTTTCAAGTGATCCTGGTAATGCAAAACTTATGATGTTGCCCTGTTTATCAACAAAGATTGGGAATGCAGGGATCTTGTGTTGAACGAAAAAAGCATACAGCTTTCCTAGGGTTGGCAATGGCGGATTTGCCTGACTATGTTCGTAACTGTATATTTGTCGTTCCGTGAGGTCCAATTCTCTTCCTAGTCGAGCACGAGACCAACAGAGTCTCTTTCTCAAATCGAATGTCAAATGAGGGTTGTAGGTGAGTCTATCCAATTCGACACTCGCAGAGTATGACTTTGCTAACGCTTCCGACTTAAAAGTGGGCATGCTCACTGTGGCGTCACCTGCTGACCAAGACATTCATGCCGATTGTTGATGTTCCACATAAGACTGATGGGTGGTGGAGAAGGTTTAAATACTTAAGGGACCCTTTGTGCTCCATGGCTACCTTTACCGCAATCATCCAAAAAGAGGAGAATCTCTACGTGGCGAAGTGTCCCGAGGTAGGTACTGCGAGCCAAGGTAAGACGATCGAACAAGCTCTTGCCAATCTCAAGGAGTCAACGGAACTCTATATAGCTGAGTTTTTCTAAACATCGGAATTAATCCTTACCTCCGCATACAGCAGTACTGATCGCCAAAGCCAGGTGTGGTGAAGCAGTGATACCCCTGAACTTCTGCAAAGGGCAACGATATGCCATCGACAATAAATCCGTTCACTCCAGACTCTTTGCAGGGGTCTGAATAAATGGGAGCGCCAGTCACGCCAGAGGTGACCACTAGTGCAATAACAGCGACAAGGGCGACGATGGCTAGGACGACAAGGTCTCGCATCAGATTCCTGTCAGAGATAAGCAATAAAAACCCTTTGTCCGACTAAGAGCCCATACGACATAAGACATAAATAGAGACTAAAAGCAAGGTAGGCTTAATGGACCTCAAGAATCTCACATTCACATCCTGGTTAGGCCAATCATGGAATGCCTATTGGTCCAACGCCTTAAAGGTCTGGAAGGTCTACATTTTCCTTTTCATACCGCTGGTCTTCTTTTCATTCTTAGAAGAGCTCACCAACATCATCCAATCTGGCGCAGGGACCTTGATAATGGTCTTAGCAGTCATCTTCGCGATCATCTTCTCCTTATTAGTCACCATCGCAGTCTACTTGCAATTCAACAACATCCTGCAAGGAAGAGACGATGACGTCCAATCCTTGCTAACAGATGCTACACCTATCTTCTGGCCCTACCTTTTGACCTATGCCTTGAGCAGGCTTCTTCTCCTGATGGGTTTCATCCTCCTTATCGTCCCAGGTATCATCCTCAGTGTCTTTTGGGTCTTCACAGAAGCGGCAGTCATCCTCAGGGGCAAGCAGTACATGCGTGCCTTAGATTACAGCTACGCCTTGGTCCAAGGGAGGTGGTGGCGTGTCGCGGGATACATGCTCACAATAAGTATCATCAGTCTGATCCTAGCCATAGTTCCAGATGAATTATTGTCTCAGTTCGGCATCCCAGGCAGGCTCATCGCCTTGATCATCGCAGCCATCTTCGCTCCCTGGTTTGGCATGGCTGAACTCATGCTCTTCCTGCACTTAGAACAGACACGAGCGCCAGGAGCGTCTGAAGTCCCCAGGCTCTTAAGGCCGATGAAGAAAGTCTCAAAGAAAAGAACTTCTCCTCCTCAAAAACGCAAGCGACGTTAGGCCATCTTTAAAAGGGACTTGGGTTTCTACAGTTTGATGAAGTCACGAAAAACTGATGTTCCATCTGAGGCCAAGGCCATCAATTTTGGCTTCGGTGAAAGACAGCCTCATGATTATGAATACTACCCGGGAAAGTTCGCTATCATCAACACTCCTCAGCAAGGATATCTTGGGCGTGTAGATGTGGTCAACCACGACTGCGTCGTCATGAAGGTACCTGACGCGATAGATACGGAATATGGCCCGAGATATAAGGTGGGTCAAACCAAAGTCACCATCGCTCGTGAAGCGATCATCGCGATACGAGGATTGTCTTCTGGGGCATTCAATCTTGCCGTCGATGATCAATATCACGGTCCTCTCGCTTCCCTCTGCGGAGCCTTTGTGGATATCCAAGAAGGTCAAAATAGTTGGCTTGGCCGCTTGGTCTATGTCCACCATCCTGTCCATCGTGCAAGGCTCAGTCCTGTGCTTGCGCCAGCGAGAAATGAGCTGGGCTTATTGTGCAGTGACGTGGTCAGGGGTCCTTTGGAGTTCACCTATAGTGCTCCGATAGTGAGATTGTTGACTGAAGAAGAAGTCAGAGGTCTCGTCGTGGCTCAACGTCAGCAAGACACTATCCGTCACAAGGAGGCGCAATTGCGCGATTTTGAGCTCTCAAGAAGAGTAGACGAATTGTATAAGCTTACATCTGCTCCAAACAATGGAGCGATCAGCCCTCAGCAAGGGCCTCAAGAGAAGAAAACAAATCCAAAAAAGAAGAAAAAGTAAACTAATGCACGTGCTTTCTGATGGTGATGGGGATCAGGTCTTTTGCCATCTCGATTTTTGCGATCTCGATGGGGTTGTACTTGATATTCTCAAGCTCTTCTTCTGAGAGCTTCACCAAGAAGGGTGCGCCCATGGCGATCTGAAGGGCGCGAGCCCCTAAGATGCGTGCTTTCTCAAAGCGGGTTTGTTTCATGGTCATTACCTCACAGGAGCTTCCTCAGCTCAGCGGATTGCGTGCCAGACACCGAGAGCATCTTCTCGATCTCAACCAGGCTAAAGGGCGCTTTTCCGGTCTTCTGCAGCGCGCAGATCTCACCGTTTGCCAGTGTCGCGATGGTCAGTTGTGCTTCTGCGAGTTCTTGCTCTTCAGGCAAGGGGTCGATGAGCAAGTGCGTTCCGATTTTGTGCACAGTGACTTGGACTGGTTCTTTTGCGAGTGGCAGCTTCTTGGTGGTCTTCTTTGAGTAGTTCACGGAATTGGTCTCCATGTCGTACTCAGGATAGACTGCGTCCTTGATGGCGGCCATGGCAGCAAGAGCGGATGCGTCAAGCAGGTTGCCATCGTCGTTGATGGTGCAGATGTCGACAGACACCGACCAGACTTTGTCGCCTTGTTTGATGCAGAGCTTCTTGACATCGATTGCGTGGGCCTCTCGGATGCCGCGATCGATGACACGCGCAAGCAGGATGCCTTCGATAGAAGGCGGTCCGACTTCAAAGCGTGAGCTCGAGAGTGGCAGCAACTCGGCGTTGACCATGAGGTTGCCTTGATCAGAGGTGTCTCCAAAGGGCGACTCGACTGCGAGTTTGACGCCTGCGATGACTTCGGAGTCTCCGATCTTGACGCGAGCGGATCCTTCGGCGTTCTTTGAGGCGCCAGTCTCGATGCTGATGTCACGCATCTCGATGAGTTTGCGTCCGTCAGCGCGCACGCCCTTTTCCAGGCCGCGCATGATGTGTTTTTTGACAGCGTCGTTCATTGTCTTGCCTCCGACTTGTAGTGGTCCTTGAGGGCCTTGGTCTGGATCTTGTAGATTTTCTTCGCCGCCTCTTGGGCCATCGCGAGCGCCTTGACGAGCTCCTGGGCGGTGATCTCTCCATCCATCTGGAGCAGTGTGATGTCGCCAGTCAAGGGCAGCACAGAGACAGCGATATCTGTCGCGCCGCCTTCAAAGTGCTCTTCATCTCCGGTCAGATCGACGACGACTTGGTCGCCGATCTTTCCGACGGCGATTGCTGCAGGCATGTCCTTCATCTCGATTCCTGCGTGGGCAAGCGCCATGCTTGCGGCGCAGATGCCTGCGCAGCGTGAGCCTGCATCAGTCTCGGTCAGTTCGATGAAGACATCAACGACTGCATTGGGGTAGGGTGTCAAGTCGACCACGGGTTCGATGGATTGCGTGATGACGTGTGACAGTTCCTTTGATCTGCGGTTGCCGCCAGGACGCACGCGTTCTCCTGCTCCGGAGAATGGCATCATGTTGTAGTAACATCTCAGGATGCCAGTTTTGGGGTTCTGCATGAACTTGGGGTGCAATTCGCGTGGTCCGTAGACTGCAGCGTATGCTGCGGTGCCGCCGATCTTGAAGTATGCGGAGCCGTCTGCGTTCTTGATGACGCCGACTTTGGCTTCAATAGGCCTCATTTGGTCGTTCTTGCGTCCGTCAAGACGGGCAGTGTATGCTCCTCGTTTGTGTACTATGGCCGACATTAGAATCCTCCTCTGCGTGGTGGTGGTCCGCGTGGTGGGCCTCGATCGCCTCCAAATCCGCCGCGTTGTCCGCCTCCTCTGAAGCCTCCGCGTTCTTCGCGGAAACCGCCGCCTTCAAACCCTCCGGTTTCGGGCTGCTGTTCTTCTGCGACCTTCTCAAAGGCGACGATGCGCGACTTTTGCTTCTCAAGCCAGACCTTGATGCGGTCGGTGAGGCCGGTCGTGTGCGCTTCGCGCTCGATGATCTCGATCGCTTCGGTGACGATGATCTCATTCTCTGGTTCGCCGCTCATCCACACGACGCCGTTTTGGCCGATGTGCAAGCGGACGCCGGTCGCGTCGCGGAGCATGTTGACCATCGAGGCGTTCTTGCCGATGATGCGGGGTACCTTGCTTGCGCAGACATTGACGATGCGTCCTGAGCCGAGCTTGCGAAGCCCTGGGCCGCGCATGGTGACGTCGACAAGGTTTTGCGAGGTCACGTTGATGATCTGGCAGACGATCAAATCGCCGATGGCGTAGATTTGGGTCAGGTCCGAGGAAGGTGGGATGAATTCTCCGCTTGCTTCCTTGACATTGAGCACTGCCTCGTAAGGCGAGTTGGTCCAGACCCTCCAGCCCATCATCAGCACGTCATTGACGCGCGCGATGATGGTGTCTCCGACGTGGGGTAAGTATCGTCCCGATACTGGTGTCATCTTGAGCACTTTGCCTTCCACATTGAGCAGGCCTAATCTGCCTGCGTAGATGTGTTCGCCTTGCCGGTAACAGCCCTTGCTGGGCAGAAAGCTCATGCCAGTTGCGAGGAGTTCGCCGGGAACGACGATCTCCTTGTCTTTTGCGATAAGTTCTTCTGTCATAGTTTTCACCGTTGAATGTGTTGTGCGATTAATTGACCGTGCGTGATGCGGTTGAGTTCGTCATACAAGTCAGGCTCCATCCCTCCTGGGATCTCGACAGTGCCTTCCCATCCGCCGTCTGAGAGCCATTGCTCTTGGACAATCGTAGCGACGCGGGCGACATGCCCTCGTGCTTGTTGGGCGTATTCTTTTGGCACAGAGAGCTTGATTTTCTTGTGCTCGATCTTGATGGGCAAGATAGGGGCGAGTTCCTTGATGACATCTTCGACTTGTTCTTGCGCGCTTTTGTGGTCGTCGACTTTGATCTTTGCTTCCTCAAACGCGCTCTCAAGGCGAGCGACGGGATGCGGTGCTTTGCTGCGGGGATCGACTCCCCACAGGTGCAATAAGTTGAGGATTTGCCTTTTTTTGGCTTCGTGCATCTCTGAGCGCTGGGCCGTGGTGGTCTGGATCTCTCCTTTTTGCAGGATAGTGGCCGCGATCTCGCCAGAGTTGATGGTGCCAAAGGCCTTGCGCAGTTCATCCTCTGAAGGTCGTTCTCCTTTTTGCACGTCGGTGTAGATGTGGATGTCCTTGAGCACTTCTTTGATGTCAAGGATCTTTCCAGACCTAAACTCAAGCGCCTTCTCTGGATCGATCGCTACTTCAAAGCGCTGGCCTGCCTTCTTGATCTTCGCGACGTGAGGGCGGTTCATTTCGACTTTCGGACCTCTTTGAGTACGCGGTCAAGGTGTGAGCGTTCGACCTTGGTGAACTTCTTGTCCTTTGTCGTGATGTAGGCTGCGTCGATGCGTTCGACCTCAAAGTCCTTGTCGAGGATCTGGTTGAGGGCCTTGATGGCGAGTTTGAGCGCGTCTTCGATGCTGATGTCCTTCTTGTATTCTTTTGAGAGGATCTCCTCGATCTCTGGCTCTCCTTCGCCGATGACTGAGGCGCGGTATTGGAAGAAGATGCCTGTAGGGTCTGTCTCAAAGAGCACAGGTCCGCTGATGTCGACTCCTGCGACAAGGACTGAGACGCCAAAGGGTCTGAGTCCGCCGGATTGTGTGCAGACTTGTTTGATCGCGCACATATCCTTGACGATGGTGAGGATGTCGATGTCTGAGTCATAGGCGACCTTGTGCTGTTGTGCCTTGAGTTGTGCTCGCTCGATCAAGACGCGGGCGTCAGAGATGATGCCTGAGGCGGTCGCGGCGATATGATCGTCGATCTGCCAGATCTTCTCGATGGCTTCAGCGACGACTAACTTATCGACGATGCGCTTGTCGGTGACCAGTAAGACGCCGTCTTTGCAGACGATGCCGATGGCGGCGGATCCTTGGCGTACGGTCTTCTTGGCGTATTCGACCTGCAAGAGTCGCCCATCAGGCGAGAACATGGTGATGGCGCGGTCGTATCCCATCAATTGATGTGGCATTGGTTGCATGGTTGTCTATCCCTCCAAAATGTCGTTCATTTCGAGACACGAAATCTTAGATTTTGAAAGCCTTCGAGAGCTTATGGCCTCTCGGGGCTTCAAAATCTTAGATTTTGAAAGCCTCCGTGTGAAAGCGTGATATTGCTTTGTTGAGCATCCCTGAGACTCCCAGGGTGCGGACGATGACGGGCTGGTGATCGATTTCTTGGATGAAGGTGAGTGAGGCGGCGAGAGGGTCGATTGAGGTGTGAGTCACGCGGACCACTCCTCGTTGAGTCTTCGCATCATATTTGTCGTTGAGGAAGATGAGCCCTGCCTTGGCTGAACCTATGGATCCGACAAGGGACTGCAGACTCACTTCAATCGCATCAGAGACCTTTCGCGCGATGGCTATGGGTTTCTCTGACAAGACTTCGTAAATCATGTATCTCTTGCGTTCCCTCAATGTCGGGGATAGTGGTTTTAACTTGTTCATGTCGATAGGAGAAAAGAAGCGTAAAGACGCTTGCTTTCCTGTAGGTTTGTTTCTCTCGTACAAAGAGGAGGACCCAGAGGGGGTTTATAAAGATTGCGGCGAAAAGTTTATTAATTACAGTGCTGTACGAATGTAAAGAGGTGTAACTTGCGCATTGTCTTAGATAACAGTAGTGCAATATTCATCGCGAGATTAGGACTGTTCAACACGTTACAAGGATGTGTTTGGTTAATGTCATCAGAGGTCATGGAAGAGATCAAGAAGGGAGTAGAAAGGGGATATAGGGATGCATTTATCCGGATGGAACTGATTCGTACTGGAAGAATACAGGTCCTGCCTACAAAACAAGTCGAGACTTTAAGGGATAAATACCAACTCACAACGGCTGACGCAAGTTCATTGGGGCTTGCCCTTGAACATCAAGTGATCTTGGCCACAGAAGATGAGTACCAGCGAAAGATGGCATATGTGGAAGGTATCCATTGTACTAATACAGGGGCATTGATCTACTATGCGTGCAAACAAGGCAATCTAAGAAAAAAGCAGGCGCTTCAACTCTTAGACTTGCTCGAGAAGTGGGGATATCGTGGGGATGCAATACTCAAGGTAAAGGAGCGAATCCTGTTGGAGGTGAACTGATGTCACAAGCGGTATACGTGCGCATACATGAGGACGACCTAAGTTTTATTAGATCCTTTGGGAAGCAACGACATCTCGACCAGAGCAAGGCGATCAAGGCGCTCTTAGAGATAGCCATCAAAGAGGAAAGACTTGCTTATGCGATCAAGGATTACTCAGAAGGAAGAAAGACGATCCAGGAATGTGCCCGGATCGCAGGGCTCACCTATCGTGAATTCTTCGATGAGTTATGCGACCAACACCTCTTAGGACCCTCGGCAAATGAGCAGGAAGAGATGCTCGACGTTGTGATGAAGGACTAGCAAGCTCAGGAAGAAAGTGACGGATAGGGAGATGACAAGAGGGACAACAGGATCATCGTCGACCCTAAAATCCTCGTAGGAAAACCTGTTATTTGAGGAACAAGAATCCCGGTATATCTAGTTCTGAATCTTGTTGCGAAGGGGAAGACTATCAATGACGTTCTGGAAGAGTATCCTGAGCTGACAAGAGAGGATGTAGTGGCGGCGATCGACTATGCTGCTGCACATATGAGGTATGAAGAGACCAGTCCCCTTGCGGCTACTAGCTGATCTCAATATAGAGAGCTTTGAAAAAGCCTCCTTTTGGAGGCTTTTCAAAGCGATCTCTGAGAGGTTTGACTCTTATTTGATGGTTTTTCAAACCTCTCTATAGACGGAGGATCTATCTGGCGAGAATCAAATCGAATCGGGACGTCATACTTCAGCAGCACACGGGCTATGGCTGGATCCTCAAGCGCCTCTTGCATTTCCGGGGCATCAACAGGCACGCCTCCGCGGATTCCTGCCGCAAGTAAGCGTTCAGGATCTTCTGGTGATCCTGTCTCTAGATACTTTCGATGTGCTGCGCGCAAACCGTCGTCCATCCCTCCTTCTGGGCAAGGGCGGTTTAAGAAGCTGTGTGATGATCCTCCGACCCCATAGAAAAGCTTATATAGGAACCAAGAGTACCTATATGAGAACTGGTGGTTCCTATGAGGGCATTGACAGAAAAGGAGAAGCGCATCGTGCTGGTATTGGCAAAGGACTTCACGGCGTTGTACAATGCACGCTCTCTCAGCAAGCAGGTAGGTATGACTCCAAGAGGGGCGCTGAAAGCGTTAAAGAACCTGGAATTGATTGGACTCGTCAAAGGCAGGCCGTTTGGCAGGGCCATCATCTACAAACTCATCTATAATGAGCATGCAAGAAAGCTTCTACCGCTTCTCTTGTTTGAAGAGGCTCAGACGGCATCACGCTGGGTCAAGGACTTTGAGGGCTTCAAGGCAAGGGCCCTCATCATCTTTGGCTCGGCGATTCGTGGCAAGGGGCATAACGATGTGGACCTGATGATTCTTATTGATCAGAAAGACTATGATCTGGTTCAAAAGCAAGTGGAAGAAAAGAACGCTCTGCTCGTGAAACCGATACATCCTGTATGGCAAACGCGTAACGATCTGGAGAGAAATCTGAAAAAATCCGACCCCGTGCTTGTCGAAATGCTCAAGAGCGGTCTCGTCCTGAAGGGTCAAGAACTCATCGCCGAGGCGCTTGCCCATGTCGCACGAGGCGAATAAGGTCAAGTGGTGCTTGGATAAGGCTGCCAAGGAACTAGCCGATAAAGGTAAGCATCGCGGTCTTGTGGAGTCCAAGCCGGAATTGGAGCTTGCATATCAACATCTGATGAAAGCGGAGCATAATCTCAAGGCATTGGTCTATTTTGAGAAAGGAGGGTTCGCCGACTGGAGCGTGAGTGCTGGGTTCTATTGTGTCTATAGACAATTGAGTTAATTATGTTAAGTTTACACTCAATTGTCTATCTGTGAATTGCACCTATTCATGTAATCTAATCAGTGCAATTCACTATATCAATGTTTATTGGCGGTGTTGGCAAAACATGGCTACGAATCCCGGAATCAGGAATGTACGTTAGCGGCTATTGAGGTCTTAATCGAGCAAAAGAAGATAGACTTGGATAGAAGATTCATTGAGGCGCTCAGACCCTATGACGAATCCCAACGGCATGAGACCAGTGTGATTGAATTGCGCGAGATCTTACAATATGGCGTCAAGACAGAAGTGGAGTCAAGAGAGATCGTGGCGCTCAAAGAATTGTGTAAAGAGGCGATTCATACAGTGAAGGACTTATTGGCGTTGTGAACCGGCTCAGATTAGGGGGTCGATCTCTTTCTAGGGGTAAGGGTGATTTAAGAAGTTGGTGGCTCAATATCGTTCAACGACAATCCCGGGGATCTGATCGAATCTGGCGTCTCTGGTGAGGACGCGGTTGCACCCGTTCTGGAGATAACTTGCCACGATAAGCAGGTCTGCGATGGAGATTGGTCTTCCTTTCTTGAAGAGTTGACTCTGCAGTTGTGCTGCTTTGTTTGCGACAGACCTATCTACATCAATGACGTCGCTATTGTCGAGAAATTCATCGAAGGGTTCGCGAGGAGTATTTCTTTGGAAAATGCCCAGCATGATCTCAAAAGCCGCAACACTCGATACGAGGATGGGCTCGTCACCAATCTCTTGTGCGCGGCGCCTTGCCCCTGCATGACCATTGATGAGGTCGATGATGAATGTGCTATCTAGTCCTATCATGGGTAGAGTTTTTTGAGCACATCTTCGCTCGTGTGCTTTCGAATGTTCTTGATCACGTCCTTCATCTTGTTGGCTTCTTCTTCGCTCATCTTCCAGAGTCCTGCAAACGCCGAGAGCGGTTTACGTTTGGTGAAGACGCGGGTGATCTCTTCAGAGAAGCTTTCATCATGTCGCTTGCTTCGCGTCATGAGTTTATAGGCATCTTCTGTGATTGTTAACGTCTTTGTAACCATAAGTACACGTACGTGTACACGTATATTTAACCCTTTCGGACTTTGAGGTCTATCTCGGGAGTTCTAAGGAAAGTAAT
>DATDXB010000136.1:0-7364 GCA_035289465.1 Candidatus Nanoarchaeia archaeon | reverse complement strand
TGAGCCTGCACCTGTGCGACAAGCCGCACCGCTAGTCGAAGAGCCGAAACCCGTCGCTGCCCGCCGTCTTGTCGATCTTGAAGTCAAACCCATCGATACCTATGCGCGAGCAGGCGAGGTCTTCTCCTTTTCTAATCGACTCACCAGCCGCGGATCAGAAAACACCTTCCAAGTCCTCATGCGCCATGAGATCCGCTCACTTACCGATCACAGCCTGCTTGTGTCAAAAGATGAGACCATAGGCCTTGAGACCATCTCCTCAAAACGAACGGAGTTGATCATCCCTCGCGCGGCGAAGAAGGGACGCTATGTCCTTGAGACCAAGGCCACCTATGAAAGCGGATCAGCCGATTCATCGTTTGAGTTTGATATCGAAGCTCCCGTGGTGTTGCCTAAACCTGCTGAAAACCCAGCGACTACCAGCAAGACTGATGCGGCAGGCAATGTCACGGTCGTCAGCGTCACCGGATTGGGTTTTGAACCCCGAGAACTCACGATCAGCAAGGGAAGTATCGTCGTTTGGATCAATAAAGATAGCACCTCGCATACAGCGACTGGCGCAGGATTTGACCTCGTGCTTCGCGCAGGCGAAAAAGGAACCCATCTGTTTAACGAAAGCCGCACGTATAGCTACTCAGACACGTTCTCAGGTATACAACCTGGATTGATCGTGGTGAAGGACTGATGGCCAAGAGAGCCGCCCATACTCTTAAGCGGCGATTTGAAACTATCGACCTTGCCATCACCTGCTGGCTTGGCGAACATGGACTCAAGATCCTGCAAGTCTCTCTCGCTATCGTGTTCATCTGGTTTGGCTTACTCAAAACATTCTGGATGAGCCCTGCAAACGACCTCGTCATACGGACGGTGTATTGGGTTGACCCCTCCTGGTTTGTGCCTTTCTTGGGATGGTGGGAAGTGGTGATCGGGCTTTGTTTGCTTTATCGTCCTCTCATTCGCATCGCGCTCTTCTTGATGGCAGTGCAGATGGTAGGGACCTTCTTGCCCCTGATCTTGCTGACTCAGATCACCTGGGGGTCTATGCCTTTTACTCTGACTCTTGAGGGACAGTATATCATCAAGAACATCGTCCTGATCGGAGCAGCAATGGTCATCGGCAGCCATGTGCGCGACAAGAAATGCCCGATCTTTTGAATCTTAGTCGAGGACAAAAATAATTGAGCAATAGTTGTCCTCGACTAATAAGCAAAGGGCAAGTATTTTTCGTTCAATTATCCGGTCCTTTGCTCTATCTCTGAGGAGTACACATTCTGAAGAGTAGTTCGTACGTTTTCACTACGTCTTCCTCGCGCACAAAGAAGAGCATCTCAGGCACACAGCTCATCGTCTCGACGATGTTGATATCATGCACCATCAATTCCGTGCAGAGCACAGAAAGGATCCCTGGGGTCTTCACCGCTTCATCTGAGAGGAGGATATTGACCTCCGCGATATCCTCTTGCGTATCCAAGACCGCTTTTTTTTGGAAGATCTCCCTGATCTTGGTCATATTCGTCTGATTAATGATCAGCTTGATCGTCTGCTCCCCTGCAATGACCAGTAAGATCTCCCCCTTGTCATAATTGACCATCGTGAAGGCTTGTTGGAGCAATTGTTGTGTCTGACGGCTCTTTTCCAACGTGATCTCTGCGATGTGTGTGGTGATACGGATCGCCTGGGATTGGGAAAGCACCTTGCGCGCTTGTTCAAAGCGCCGTTCTAAAGGAAGCTCCTGCTTGTACCTGCGGATCGCACTGATCACCGCATCGGCACTTGCTTGGAGTTTGTGGGTCTTGAGCAGATGCACCGCAAGCGATTTTATGCTGACGATACCTTGTTCTAATGCGCGTCTCGCTATGACATCTTGTTCGATCAGAGTCCATACCTGCTTCGTCAATGATGTCATAATTGGCCTAATAAGGTCATCGTTTAAATACTTTGTGTCAATTATGCCGTCTGATTTAAGAATAGACCCCTTATTTCGCCTTCTCATGAGCGCAGATATAGTGAATTGCACTCCATCAATTTAATGGATAGACCATACATGAATAGGCGCAATTCACAGATAGACAATTGAGTGTAAACGTAACACAATTAACTCAATTGTCTATAACTCGAATTGGGAATTACGCATTACCCGTGAAGAGGACGCGCCTGCTATCGCCGCTTGTAAGGGGAACGATAATGGAGACCATCATACCTACGCGTAACGACTACAAACAACTGCCGAAGATACTTGCCGTGCTCGATACAACAGTCCAGATAACGCGGGTATACGTCATCGACAACGGCTCGGCAAGCCGGATCTCCAAACGGATACGCCACATATGTGGGTCCAGCGAGAAAGCGAGGTATCTCGTCTGTAGGATCAAAGGCAAGGGGATCGCTATAAAGAAGGCATTATCTGTCGTTACTGAGGACGTCCTCTTCCTTGATGCCGATATCGAGAACCTGACCAAGGCGACCATCCAGAAGCTTATCGACGGTCTCAATCAAGGGAGCGATCTTGTGAAAGCGGACATCTCAAGGAAGAATGGTCAATCAAATAGCTCATTTATCCTCGAACGGATGCGTGAACTTTTTCCAAAGCTCACCATCAATCGGCCGACATGTGGGATCTATTGTATCCGTCATGATTTGCTGAAGCGGATCAAGTTACCACTCTCGTGGAGCGTCGACTTAAGTGTCTTGATCCAATCGCACCTGCTTGGCGCGAGAATCAGCGAAGTGAACATCGGCGAGATCATCGATAAGCCTCGTTCGCAGACGAGTTTGATGCATTCAAGGATCTGTCTTGAACGGGAATTGGAGGTACTCCAACATGTCACTGGATGATGATACTTACACCTTTGATTTACAGACAATAACGAGAGAGATTGAGCAGAGAGGTGACGAGCGGGCAACAAGAAGAATCAGCGACCGCGCTGAATCATTGAGGAAAGAGACGAGGAGGATCCTTTTTGAGGCCACAGGGACTTCAGAAGATGCTTCGCTGATTCTCTATGCTGAACAGCCCGATCCTCCTATCGTTAAAAACACCGTAAAAAGTATCCTCGCCGAAGTGATACGACGAAAGCTCGCAAGTAGGGGTATCTCTGCCCAATCGCTCCATATGCAGCTCTTTGATGATATCTTCGGGAGCAATAGCGCCGTATTTAGGCGATTCATATCCAAGAATCAATGTGAGATGTTGAGTCGGCAGACCTATGCGTTTGCGCCAGCGATAATTGAGTGTACTTCTGATCCCCATCAGAAGAGAGAGCCCCATCAGAAGAGAGAGGGAGTGAAGGGGTATGTGGAACGCTATTGGGAAGCGAGCGAAGCAATAGCAGGGCCTGGCGTGCTCGCGCATCTTGGCCTTAGCAAGGCTGACTTGCTTGAGATGGGAGACTCTCAAAGTATCGGCTTATTCAATCTCGAACTGCGCAAGCGGCTTGATGCCCATATCTTGCCGATGCAAGTGACGAGCTATTCGCTTACTGACCTAGAGAAGCGAGTGATACATGAGCCAGCCCTCTTAGACGAATTGTTGAAGTTCTCGTCGCTTACTGGCAGTCAGGGGCGAGGTATCTATGTAACGATGAGTGCGCAATCGCCAAGACGGGACGGAGACACCGGCTACCGCCGACGTTTCCTCAAATTGGATGGCCAGAATAGCGCGCTGATAAACCCTTGTGATGGGACAGTCCTTACAAGAATGACTCTTGCGGAAATCCTGGGGGATGGGAAGTGCGAACGGGTGAGCCTCAATGCAGGGAGCAGAGCAGCGCTGATCTACCTCCTTACAGCTGATGGAGTGAACGTGACTGGCGGCGGCTCGGCATACAATGAGGATGTCGCTAGAAGCTACCGATCCGCAGGTTTCCAAAAGCCATTGATCACCTACATCTGCAATCCAAGGGTAATCCAGATCGGGCCTGAGCCGCTTCCCGCACTTCTCATTAAGGAAGAGAGGATAGGAATGATACTTGAAATGGCACACACGATTAATACCGCAGATTCGCCCCTATTCGATGCGCTGGGGGAAGAATGAACAGAGTGTTGTTCATTTCCGGTCACCCTGACGACCATATCACCAGCGCAGGCTTCTTGAGCTTGCTAAAGAAGAAGGGCGCTGAACTCTTTGAGATAGTCTTAACTAGCGGAAGCGGGGGCTATCCCCTATATGGAGACAAGGACGCCATCGCGCAGATCCGCACTCAGGAGTTCGAGAAAGCGAGCAGATTGTTAGGGATGAAGACGACATTCCTCCTGGGTCATGATGAACATACACTCGTGATGGGCAAGGAGAACGTCGAAGAAGTGACGAGAATAATTCGTGAGGTGAATCCAACAATAGTCATCATCCCGAATAGGGATGACTACCACGAGACGCACATCGAGACAAATCGAATAGCGACAAAAGCGATCCGAACAGCGATGAAGAGACGTAAGCTCGAATTAGGAGAACCGGTCCAGCCTATGATCGTCCTTGAGTGGGAGCATTCAGTGCCAAAACAGCCCGACATTGTGATAGACGTCACAAACGAGTGGCCTCTTAAAGAAGAACTGTTTAAGTGCTATGGTTCACAGATAACCGAAAACGAGCGCCAAAAGACGATGAGCCTCAATCAGTACCGAGGTTCAATGATAGAATCAAAGTTCGCTGAAGGATTCAAGGTGAATCGCTTCATTCCGCTGCGTCTGGACAAAGTGCTCGGCCTTTGATCGATGTCAATATGGTTCAGGGATTTCTAGACCATAGCTTTAATTACCTCAATTTCACTGAGATCCACATGGCTCGCCAAGTGTCTGCAAGAACCGCTCTCATGGTCCTCAAGACCCTCAAGAAATCCTATCCTGACGCGCAGTACTATCTTCATTACAAGACGCCGCTTGATCTGCTGGTGGCAGCTATCCTTTCTGCACAAGTGCGTGATGAAGTGGTCAATGAAACGACAAATGGATTGTTTGCCGAGTACAAGACCGCTAAGGATTATGCCTCTGCTACTGTGGATGATCTGCTCAAGCATGTCGGCAAAGTGTCATTTGCCGGAAATAAATCCAAGAACATCATCGCTGCGTGTAAGATACTCGTTGATAAATATGGGGGGAAGGTCCCAAAGGATATTGATTCTCTTGTTGAGTTGCCAGGGGTTGGACGCAAGACAGCAAATGTGATACTTTCCAATGCTTTTGATATCGTGGAGGGTGTCGTTGTCGATACCCACGTGATTCGGGTTGCCTATCGCTTAGGATGGACCCAGAACACAAACCCTGACAAGATCGAGAAGGACTTGAATTGCTTGCTTCCAAAGAGAGAATGGAAAAAGACACAATGGCTGCTCAAGGCTCACGGGCGGGCTGTCTGCAAAGCCCCTATACCTGTCTGTAGTCAATGTCCTTTGCTCAAACTCTGCCCACAACAAGGGGTGAGCAAGAAGACATGATCCTCAATGGAGCGCCAGAATATATCAGGATACTTGCTTGGTTCGGATTGTTCATCTCTGTGTACTTCTGGAATGTGTATAAGGGCTGGATGCATAGCGCTCCGTGGCTTATCCCTGCCCGGATCTGCAGGAAGAATGTCTGCTCGGATGTACTCAAGACCTATTTTGCGCGAGTGATCGTGATACCCAACTTCTATTGGGGTATAGTCTATTATACTCTGGTCCTAGTCTGGTCTTTTGTCACTGTCCCAATTCCCTTGACGCGAGCACTCATGCTCTTGAGTTGGTGCGTGGTGATCTTTTCAGGGTACTTGTTCTACGCCCTTGTGTTCCACTTGAGAGTCCGCTGTAATCTCTGCTTTGTGGTACAGGCGATCAATCTGGTGATTGCTCTGTTGTTGACGCTTGGTTCTTGATCGAGTCCGACACACGCTTACTTACTTCTTCATACAGGGGCTTCCAGCATGCATTCTTAATCGAGACAGCCTCATTGAGATCCGCTTGTGTCGGCTGATATCCTTGATAATTGATATCATGCCGCAGCTTTCGTAATTGATCCAACGTCCTCAGGGGCCTTGTCGTATTCATTTTGGGGAGGTCTATGAGTCTCTTGATCGCAGTCTCATGATTTTGAGTGGTGATCCCGTCCAATAACAACAATGCCATCCCAAGTCGACGAAAATTCTCATAAATCCCTCTGATGAGCGTTGAGCCCGCATCAATCTTCTTTGGGAGCGTCTCAAGAAAAGCCATCTCCTGCTTGCTTGCTTCCACCAAACTTCGGGCGTGGCTTGGGTCTGGAGCTCTCACTCGCATGTAGGATAGACCTCCAAAAAACCATCGAGTACAATCCCATTCGCGATGTTTGAGAACACATTGATATCCACGGTGTCACGAGAGAATAGGTGCACTTTCACAGGCACATTCGTCCTCCATCCTATGGTTGTCAATCGTTCGATCTCCTCGATGACCATCTGCTTGAGCCCCCTAACTTCCACAGCGATATCGATATCGCTTCCTGGAACATCATCTCCCTTCCTATAACTACCAAACAATACGATCGCCTGCGTTCGAGGATGTCGCGCATTGATCTTGTCCAGGATATTTGATTCATAGAGCACGGCGAGATTGAAAGCGCTCTTGAGCCCCCTGAACAGTGGGGACTCCTCTTTTGCCTTCAATCTCCAAAGCCGACCTAATACGGTCTTAGAGATCAAGCCTCGAATCAACAGTTCTTCTACTGCCAATTGGGCGGTCGTCTTTGCAGTCTTCGTATGCCTGCAGATCTCATTGAAGGTGAAGTCCTTATTGGGTACTGCAAAAAACCAGTAGAGTATCCTCAGATATGCATCGTGGATATCTGAGGGGTGTGGCCCTCTCATCTCCGAATTCTTACCCATACTCACCGGTTTAGATTGAGACTATTTAAACTTTTTGTAAACCATATGGTTCTATTTTGGTTTACGTGGTTCTAAAATAAACCATCTGTTGGCTTGTCCATAAAAATCTTGAGAAAAAATTGAAAAAATAAAAGGAAAAACGAATCTAAGAATATGCTCAAAAAGCCACTTGGCTTTTTGGCATCGTGAAAACGCCCGAGGCGTTTTCAGACCTTAGAAGCGTGGTCGTGGTTGGAAGCACGCGCGGCAGTAAACGGGTTTGCCTTCTGTTGGCTTGAAAGGCACTTGGCATGCCTGTCCGCACTTGCTACACGTTGCATCAAACATCTGTCTTGGTCCCATGTTTCTTTCCATTGTTGTTTCACCTGTTGGTTTATTTGGACTGCTTTATCGCAGTTCCACCCGATAGATCGATTCAGAAGACGCTTCTGTTGAAGTTCATTCCTACTCTACTATCTATTGCCCACAGGTAGGGCTCCCTTTAAATAGATTACCCTCGCTGGGCCGAATGGCTTTCGAGGGTATATAAAGCACG
>DATDXB010000135.1:0-4065 GCA_035289465.1 Candidatus Nanoarchaeia archaeon | reverse complement strand
TCACGTTACGGACATTCATGAGATCAGCCTCACCTCACAGGTCCTCCTAAAAATCTCCACTCCCCCCTCATAGACTCTTGAAAAACAATCCGATTTCCCCTCTGGAGAAATAAATGGCAGGGTCTCTACACCATACTGTCTTGCCAATGCAGGCCTATTGACATAGACATAACGCACACCCAATTCTTCCATCGCCTCCACCGCAAACGATTCATACGGGCTGGTGAACGCAAGATCAATTGCGTCTTGACGTTGTTTGGCGTCATGGACCATCAAAAATGAGGTGTCTGCCACAATCACCCGATCGGCAAGAGACGCGATCATCGCAGCGTCTGAAATCGGTGCGAGAATGATGTCATGTGTCTGCGTATGCGCTTTGAGCCATTGCAGCGCAGGCAAGCGCCGATCCATCGCCGCTTCCTCGATACCACCCACCACTAAATCCAAGGCCGGCAGGGCCGATGTCAAGATGAAGGTCACAAAAAAGAGGACCTTGAGCACAGGCAGGAACCTCGCAAATTTCGTCGACGGGACATAGTCCAAATAAAACGTATAGTAAAAACTAAAGAGCAAGACCAAGATCGCACCCAGCACCATCATCCCAACCCAAGGCTCCAATAGGCGCAGATACAGCGCGACTCCCACTGCCAAGGCAAAACTGATGAAGAGATAGACGATCTTGTCCTTTTGCCTAAAGAGATACTTTGCGATGATGATCATGCCAAAAAAGACCGGGATCTCACCAATACGATAGAAGGCCTCAAGCAAAGTCGTCTCCGCGAAGTACTTGCCCACAATCTGATCAGGAATATTCTGCCAAATCACGCCAATACCATGGGCAAAGAGGACCTGACGATACAGAGTCATCTGCACGATAAAAGCGACTAAGGTAGAGAACACGATGATCTCAAGCTCAGATTTTGAGACCTCAAGAGACTCGACTTTGAGCATGACTAAGTAGACTAAGAGGCCTGCGATGAGGATGAGCACACTTGAGTGCAAGATGCTAAAGAAGAGCAGACTTAAGGCATACCACCAGACACGATACTTCTTTGCGTGAGTGATATCCAAAAAGCAATTGATGCACCAGACCAAGAGCGGAATCGTTATCGCATAAATCGTAACCGTATGGACTGTGCGCTCCCAGATCACCGGGATAAAACCCGCAAAAAACGACGTCAAGTACGCGACATACTTACTGCTCGTGGTCTTTTTACAGATAAGGAATGCCAAGATCGTGAGCAAAGACGATGCTATATTGAGCAGGATCTTTGAACCAAATTCGAAACCGAGGAAGTAGCTAGGGATCGCTAAGAGGTAAGCAAAGAGAGGAGAACCCTCAAAGGTCCTGCCACCTGAAAACAAGAGGTCATTATGCAGCGGTGTTCCTGACTCTAATATGGAGTCCACCTGGCGCTGCCAATAAAATGATTCTGAACCTATGACATACGGGACCTGCAAAGCAAAGTATAGCCTGATGCCCACGGTCAGAGCGAACATCAGACTCACTACGAGGATATCTTTTCTTGTCCAGGCAAGCTGACCCTTCATATCGTCTTGAGCCCTATGCGCTTTAAAAACCTTCAGGTCAAAATTTTCGGTCGTTTACCGGATACGCATATAAAGGTCCTTAGGCTCACTGCTTTGATGGAGCAAGAAGCACCACCCTCTGTCGAACGCATCTCCTGCGGGTCTGCAGTCATTGACCATCTGCTCGGCGGGGGACTTGAGAAAGGCGTTGTGACTACTGTGTATGGGCCTGCTGGAAGCGGGAAGAGCACGCTCTGTTTACTCGCTTTAATTGAGGTGGCTCGCTCAGGGAAAAAAGTGCTCTTCATCGATACTGAAGGTGGATTCTCAGTTGAACGCATGAGGCAACTTGCTGGTGATACTGATGAGCTTTTGACACGCGTGATCTTTTTGCGGCCGACGAACTTTGAAGAACAAAAAAAAGTCTTCGAGAAGATACGCGCTATCAAAGACAAGGACATCGGGCTTATCGTGGTTGATACCATCGCTATGTTGTATCGGCTTGAGCTGGGGTCCGGGGATAGTGTATATGAGACCAATCGGGAATTGGGAAGGCAGATCTCGTATTTGACAGAGATGACACGCAAGTATAACATTCCCGTGCTTATCACCAATCAAGTGTATTCCACCTTTGACGATCGCGAGAAGATCAAGATGGTCGGCGGCGACATCCTGAAGTACTGGAGCAAATGTTTGCTGGAGATACAGATCATGCCTGAGAGTCAACGCAAAGCGGTGTTGAGGAAGCATCGATCAATCTCTGAATTAAAAGAAGCTGTGTTTGAGATCAAACAGGTGGGGTTCTTATCGGTGAAGACTGGACGAGGGTTCAATTTGTTCTGAGTGTGATGTGCTATGAATGAGTATGAAGAGAAACTGAAAGAGTTCATGAATGAGCATCAGGTCGTCGGAGAACATCTCAGCTTTGCGCAGTCTTGTCATTCTGTTGCGGAGGCCGCTCACGCAGCGCAGGCTCCCTTGGATTCCTTTGTGAAGAATGTGTGCATGATTGACTCTCAGGGTGGAGTGATTGTCTGCATCGTTAAAGGCGAAGGCCGGGCAAGCACTGAGCGTGTCGCTAAGGCGCTTGGTATTGAACGACCACGACTCGCTACGCCGGATGAAATCCTTTTGAAGACTGGATATCCTTGCGGAGGGACTCCTTCCTTTGGATTTACTGCGCAGTTTCTTGTCGATGAACGCGTGATGGAGAAGGATGTGGTGTATACGGGCGGAGGTTCGCAGAATTCGCTGGTGAAGATCGCTCCAACGGAGATTCTACGGGTGAATAGTGGGAAGGTTGTGAGAATACGGAAATAATGCCTCCCAAGGCCCAGCTTTTTAATTCCCCTACAATCTCCCTGTTCCATGCCCAAGATCAGTTTCGCCCACAGCATCATGGTGGCCTGTAAGGGTGTGTATCATGCCCTCTTGACAGAACGGAACTTCTATCTCCAAGCACTCATCGGTCTTGTCGTCATCTTGGCCGCTCTTCTCTTTGAGATGTCCCTCAGCGATATTATCCTACTCTTAATTGTCTGTTCACTTGTGCTCGTCCTTGAACTGATCAACACCTCACTAGAAAGATTCATCGACATCATCCACCCCCAGCATCGTCCAGCGGTCGGACTTGTCAAGGACATGATGGCTGGCGCAGTGCTCATCAGCGTGATCTTATCCATAATTATCGGGCTGATGATATTTCACCAACCCTTCATCAATCTCTTCTTCTCGTAAATTAGTCAAGAAAAAATAGAAGAAAAAAATCTACTCTTCCGTGAAGTCCTCAAGAGGTAATTTGAATTCTTCGTCTGACTTGATGATTCCCCTGTGCTTGAGGTACTCACGCGTGAGGATCCAGAAGAACAATCCCAAGGATTTCTTACCCTTATTGTTACAAGGAACCACAAGATCCAAGTCATTGGTCTGGTTATTGGTGTCACAAAGAGCGACCACGGGAATGCCTATCTTTAAAGCATCCTTGACCGCGTTTCTGTCTGGCCAAGCATCAGCCACCAAGATACACTTCGCCTCGGTGAAGGTATCCAGCTGGATGTTGGTGAGCATACCTGGATTGTAACGGCCAGGGATTACTCGCATACCTGTCGCCTTATTCAATGCCTTGAGGGGCTTCCAGCCATTCTCCCTACGAGAGAAGACAAGGATGTCCTCAGGGGCATACTTGCTCATGAAATTCGAGGCGATCTTGATACGCTCATCAATCTGCGTGAGATTCAATACTGAGAGACCATCTGGGCGGGTCTTGTAGATGAAGCGCTCCATATACTTGGTCTTGAACTTGGTACCGATGTGGATACCTGACTTCAAGTACGTGTCTTGCGGCACTAACATCGTTTTTTGCGAATTGAACTTCTCCTGCGAAACAGCTGTTTCTTCTGACATAGTGCTTGTTCTCCGCCAGGGTTTTTCTCACCTCACCTGGCATTTGCCACGGGATAGTATACCGCGACGGTTGGTGATAACGACGATGGATGAGGGGTTTGTTTAAAAAGGTTGCTGCCATTACGGACCTAG
>DATDXB010000134.1:0-11743 GCA_035289465.1 Candidatus Nanoarchaeia archaeon | reverse complement strand
AGCAAATCCAGCCAATGGTTGAATTTAGGCCGGATTTGCAGCTATCCAATCCAAATGGTTGATTTTCCATCAGATGGATCGGATATATCTACCACCCACTGTCGGGGTGTGGAAACTGGTACTTAAGATTAACTAAAAACGGAAAGAGCAGCATAACCTTATAATCCTCAAAAATGCTGCTTGAACCCATGATGATCAGAAGATTCAGAGACTCAGACGCCGTACAGCTTGCTCGGCTTCATCGTTCCACCATCAAGAACGTCAACAGCAAAGATTATCCCCAACACCACATACGGGTCTGGGCCTCACGAGTGTCTGCTCACAAGTTCCGAACATCAGCAATCGACCATGAGCGATTTGTTGCTCTTGAGAATGGGAAGATCATCGGTTTTGCAGAGTATAAAAAAGACGATTTGATGGGATTGTATATCCATAAAGACTATACGGGACAAGGAGTCGGCAATAAGCTGCTTAACCACTTAGAAGCAGATGCATATCGACATGGTGTTAGGACTCTGAAATGCACATCAACGATCACCGCGCATAGATTCTATGTGAAAAACGGTTACAAAACCATCAAGAAAGCCATGTTTACGATGGGACGACATAGATTGAACGTATTTGAGATGAAGAAGAGATTAATGGAAACTTCTAAGTGATGGTGCGGTCTGTTCACGGGTACTTAAGACTAACCAAAAACGATGTTTGTGAGATTAATAGTCTAAACATTTTTATAATCTGAGGATTTTTTTGAGGCAATATGAACCTCATAGATACATTCAATTCCGTACGGGACTTACCCTATCATTGTCCCGAGTCCAAAGATGATCACGATCATCGGTGCTGGGGCAAACATAGGATCCTCTTCAAGAAACTCAAAGAACTAGGATGTCATGTCCGATATCGCGTCTGCGAATTCAGCTGGGATGATTTGAGACTTCCGAAAGAAATCGTGAAATTAAGCCCTAAGAAACTGGACTACCATCTTTACGTGGAGGTCCAATTGGATGGTAAGTGGATCGCTTTGGACTGTTCAGATGATTCTGGATTGCCTTCTTACACGAATTGGGATGGGAAATCAGATACCGAGCTCGCAGTCAAATGCCGAAGAGTCTTGTCTCCTGAAGAAAGCGCCACTATCGAAGAGTTTGACCGAAAAAATTATGCCTCTATCATCGCCGAATATCACGACCTATATACTGCGATCAATAAATTCCTCAATAAAATCAGAAAATGAATGCCCTTAGCGGATTGATTCTACAATCCGTCAGCGGTTCATTCCAAAAACAAAAAATGTACTCTTTGAGACTAAAGGACATCCTTAACTACACCCACTCGTAGCACCACAGTCATCACAAAGGGTACAAGCGCCATTGCGCTTGACTTTCATTGAGCTGCAGGCGCCGCAACTATCTCCTGTGTAGCCCATGGCTTTGTATTTGTCCTTGCCAGAACTTTTTGCAGTTGGTGATGTCTTAGTGCTTATTTTGATGCCTTCTTCGGCGACCTTGAGTGTTGACGACGACGGAGATGTCAAGGTTGGTGAGGGATACCCACTAGCTCCTGACTTCTTCACGTGAGTGAAATCGTCACGACCAAGATACTCATAACCTAAGGTGCGGAACACGTAGTCCACCACTGATGTCGAGTTCTTGATCGCGTCGTGGCCATAGACCATGCCGTGGGGTTCGAACTTGGTGAAGGTGAACTCTTCAACCAAATCATTCAAGGGAACGCCGGCCTGCAATGCCTTTGACACAACCTTAGCAAAGCACTTCATGACCATATTCATGGTCGAGCCATCCTTGAAGATGTCAATATCCACTTCAGCCAAAGAGCCATCTGCAAACTCACTGGTGCGCACGACCACTTCTTGTCCGCCAACAGTCGCCTCTTGCACAAAGCCAGAGCGTCGGGAAGGCAGCTTCAAGACTTGCGCAGTCTCCTGGTGCAGTTGCGCAGGACCCACAGTCTCATCCACCTCATCGACAATGTCAACGGTGCTCGACAAGGGCTGTGAGAGCTTACAACCATCCCTATACAACGCAATCGCCTTGTTCATGAGCTTCCATGCCGTCAAGTATGCCTCTTGGACTTCCTTGATTGTGCAAGACTCGGGCATGTTGATGGTCTTTGAGATCGCGCCAGAGATAAAGGGCTGAGCCGCAGCCATCATCTTGATGTGACCCATGTGGTGGATGTAACGCTTGCCCTTCTTACCGCAGGCGTTTGCGCAATCAAAGACCGCCAAGTGCTCATCTTTTAACAGAGGAGCTCCTTCAAGCGTCATGTTGCCACAGATATAGTCATTGGCCTCATCGATCTGCTGCTTGGTGAAACCCATCGTGGCAAGCAAGTCCAGATTCGGACTCACTAACTGCTCTGAAGTCAAGCCCAAGTCCTTCTTGCAGAAGTCCTCGCCCAAAGTCCACTTATTGAAGAGGAACTTCAAGTCAAAGGCAGAGCCTGCCTGGGCGTCGATGGCATCCAGCTGAGCCTGGGTCAAGCCCTTTGCACGCAATGATGCGTGATTGATATGTGGCGAGTCCTTGAGCGAGCCGTGACCTACCATGAACTTGACGATGTCCTCGCTTTCTTGAGGCATATAACCTAAGTGCTTGAGCGCTGCGGGCACGGATTGGTTTGCGATCTTGAAGTAACCGCCGCCAGAGAGCTTCTTGAACTTCACCAGAGCAAAGTCAGGCTCAACGCCCGTGGTGTCACAATCCATGACCAGACCAATGGTTCCTGTCGGAGCAAGGACTGTCACTTGAGCATTCCTATACCCGAAGGCAGAACCCATCTCCAATGCACGATCCCATGCATCACGCGCGCACGCAAGGAAATCAGGAGGACAGTACTGCTCCTTGATGCCCTGCGGCTTGATGGTGAGACCCTCATACTCCTCGGGCTTGGCATTGTATGCCGCTCTCCGATGATTGCGCATGACACGAAGCATGTTGTCTCGATTGGGGCCAAAGCTCTCAAAAGGACCCAAATGCTTGGCGATCTCTGCCGATGTGGCATAAGATTCACCACAGAGTGTCGCAGTCAATGCGCCTGAAATGGCGCGAGCCTCCTCACTGTCGTAAGGAATGCCCATGGTCATGAGCACTGAGCCCAGATTGGCATAGCCCAAACCCAAGGTGCGAAAGAGATAACTCTTCTCGGCGATCGATCTTGACGGGAACTGCGCCATCAAGACTGAGATCTCAAGCACCACAGTCCACAAACGGATGGCGTGTTTATACCCTTCCAAATCAAAGACACCAGACTCGGTGTCATAAAACTTGGCCAGATTGATCGACGCCAGGTTGCAGGCGGTATCGTCCAGGAAGTTGTACTCGCCGCAATTATGCACCGTCATCCCATTCGCCACAAAGCTGTGGGTCAGGTGCTCAGTAAGGTCAAAGACCTCCTCTTCACCTGCATAGACCAAGCTCTTCACGGCATCGATAGGATAATCCTTGTAGGAACCCACCCTCCTATTGAGCTCCTTGAGCCTGCGCTGTTTGGGAGACTCCTCCATAAAACCGATGAGTCTCTCAAACGCCATCCTGCCTGACCTGCTGATGCGCAACGAATGGGTCTCCTTGACAGGATATTGCTTGACACCACCTTTGCCATCCGGCAACAAGGCGGTATCCTTACCGGCCCGACGATCCGTATAGATCTTGCTCTTGATGCCAAAACCAAGAAGCAACAACTGGACATCCTTAAGCAACTGCAGGCTCGACGAATCCAAGGCCACATATTGGCATTTCTCGCCATAGTCCGCCACGGTCCCGTCCGCGGTGAACAGGCCTTGGAGCACGTACTTTTGCGCGCCAAGCCCTGCCTCAAACACCTGTTGAGGGATCCTCTCCTGATGTGACCTGAGCGAGAAGTCCACGACACCAGCCATCCTCTGCTTGAGCAGGGAGTTATCGATCACATAGGCCGCGCTCGTCTCCCTTATCGTCACGGTCGCGGGCGAACACTTATGCGTCTGACGCTCATAGTTCTCCGCCACATAGGAAGCGACGGATTCCAAGACGCCCTGCTCAGTATCCTTATCCATCGTGATCTGGATGGACTGATCATTCCCGTAGCCGTCACCAAGATACAGGCCGATGAGCCGATAGAACATCGGATCCTCAGGGTCCTTGATGTCTGCCACTTCCGCCGCAGGGATGAGCACGCGATCATCCTGCGTGAGCTCACAGGCAGGGACAAAACCTCGGGTTAGTGTGAATACCTTGTGATCCGCCGTCAATTTCAACTCGTAGCCGCAGGATGTCGTCATCGTATAGACCGGCTTTTTCCCTGTCGAGAACGCCCCCGCGATCCTTGAAGGTATAATGCCCCCCATATTCGTCAAAATCACGGTTTCCTTGCCCACCAGATCCTTGATTTGGGCCCACTTGCCCCCTTGGGTGAGCACCAACGTGTCCCCTGTCACGCAAGGATTGCTTGCGTTGATCCTGCCATCCACAGGACAGGTATGCCATTCGTTGAGTGTCGTGTCGTATTGTGTGCCTGGATCCGCACAAGCCCAAGCGGCATAACCGATCTGATCCCAGAGCTTTCTAGCACTAAGCGTCTTGAAGACCGCCTTATCGGTGCGCTTGATAAGCTTCCAGTCCGATCCCTTCTCCACCGCCTCAAAGAACGCATTTGGAATGCGCACACTATTGTTTGAGTTCTGACCACTGACGGTGTTATATGCATCCGACTCATAATGCGTGTCCATGTCCATGAGGACCAAATCCGTCTCCTTGCCCTGTTCGACTAAGCTGATTGCGCGCAAGACATACTTGAGCGGAACCTTGACCTTGACGGCCTCCTTGATCGCTGAAGCGAGCTGATGGTTTGCTTTGCGATCACTGCCGCCTGCTTTTGCGGCATTGATGACTTCAGTCAAAGTCTTCTTCATGTTCTTTGAGCCCGTGACGAGATTTGCCACTTTTTGCTCTTCTCTGACTTTCCACATGATGAACTCTTCAATCTCCGGATGGTCCATGTCTAAACAGACCATCTTTGCCGCTCTCCTTGTGGTACCGCCCGACTTGACGGATCCCGCTGCGACATCATTGACTTTCAAGAAGGACATGAGCCCTGAGGACGTCCCTCCGCCGCCAAGCTTCTCGCCCCTACCCCTTAGATTCGAGAAGTTCGACCCTGTGCCCGAACCATACTTAAAGATGCGAGCCTCTCTTAAAACGAGATCAAAGATACCGCCCTCGTTGACTAAGTCATCTGATACAGATTGGATAAAACAATTATGGACAACAACTCCGTTTGCTAGGAATTTTCCGCTCTCTGTCTGGATATCGTAGACATCCTTGATCCCGATCTGTTCGATGGAGACGATCGTCTCTTCACGAATAAGCGGCAATGACTTTCCCTTAAAGACCAAAGCGTTAAGCTCCAAGAGTTTTTGTTGTTTCTGCCCGCTAATGAATCCGATCTGTTCCTGATACTGCTCCCTAGCACTCCTATATGCGATAACGATCTGATAAGGATCCGATCTATCTTCTCTCTTATCATGTTCTTCAGATATCCGTGCGTAAATCCCCAATGAATTGAGCAACTGAAGAACTCCAAATGCCAAGTCTTTGGAGATTGTCGTCAGACAAATATCCCCTCCCTTGCGTTCCACACGTATTCGTACACAGCCATCTGCTTGAAAGAGAGATTTTAGAAACTCTCTTTTTTCTTGTGGCGCGCCGCGGAGTATTTTTAAGGGAACTTCGACAGTACCGCTCTTTTTATTCAGGAGGCCATACTCTCCGATAAAGGGAAATAATTTCTTGCCAGAGAGATGAATACGTTTGCCTTGAAGAGAGGTATCTTGGGTTTCAAAGGATGTGATCCAATAGGAGACATCTTCGCCAAAAACTTCCTTAACGTCTTCTAGCACTGCTTGGTGTTCATCCTCGTTGATGGTGATGATCTCCATACGCATCACATCATCATAGATGCCCACAGCACCATCCCCTATGACCCAGCCTGCGAGACGAGCCCTTGCCAGGTCTTCAGTAAAGACGTTCTTTTCCTCAACGAGATTGACATTAGGCTGTTGAAGCTTCATGCCGATAGCGAGATCTTTGACATAGGTCCAATCGTAGACTCCACCCTCCTTTCGCCTCTTTGGTGCAGACCAAACGAGGTGATCCTCAGTAAGATCAAGATAATTGCCATTCTTGAGGGTTATCCTGAACACATCCTTTTGGCCGTTGTACTTTGTGGCGAGAATGTCTACAAAACGCTCCCCATCAAACACAGAGAGTCCCTTCTCATCATTCTCCACAATCTCCCCGATGAATTTAGTGCCGTTCTTTGTGTAGACTTGCGTGAAATATTCCGCACATGCGTGAGGGGTCGGTCGCGTGTATGCATCCTCAGATAACTTGGTGATGCCTGTCTTTGCATCCGTGTACCAGTGACCCTGAGCAGGACCTGTGATGCCATACGCCCAGTTCAGACCGGTGTTGAACCATTGAGGGGAATTCGGAGCCGCAATCTGCGCGACTAACATATACGCCAGCTCATCATAGAAGATCTGAGCGTCTCGTTCTGATTGGAAGTAGCCAAACTGCTCACCCCAATAGCGCCAACAACCCGCGAGGCGATGCGCCACTTGCTTAATCGAAGTCTCCGCGCCTGTGACCTGGCGCCCAGACTCATCGACTAAAGGCTCGCCCTCTTCATTAAAGAGAATGACTCCTGCACGACGGAGATATTTTTGGGCGAGAATATCAGTCGCCACCTGCGACCAACCCTTAGGGACCTGGATATCATTTGCTTGAAAGACTACTGAACCATCAGGATTCCTGATGACTGATGAGCGCAAGTCATACATGAATTGGTCATACGGGCTTTGGCCCTCCCGCGAGAACAAGCGCGGGATCTTGAGTCCACCATACTTTGTCTGCTCCTTTTGGAGCGTCTTTGTCGCACTCATCACAGTCTGCATATCACTATCCCCTCTTTTTGCTGTTTCTTCTTCCTCAGTTGATCTATCTCGTCTGCAAATGACTCTGTATCGGCGAATTCCCTATATACCGAAGCGAATCTGATGTACGCTACCTCATCGATTTTTGCTAAGCGCTCCATCACCCACTCACCGATGGATTGGCTGGAGATCTCTTTTCCTGATTCTCTCGCCTTTGCTTCGACCTGAGAAACGAGTTCATCGATTTGCTCAGTGGTGACTGGGCGTTTTTCGCAGGCCCTCTTGACACCGCCTAAAAGTTTCTCTGGGTCAAAGGCCTGTTTTGATCCATTCTTCTTGAGAACGATGAGTTCTTGAGGCTCTGATCGCTCGTAGGTGGTGAATCTTGCCTTGCACTCTAAGCACTCTCTTCTTCTGCGCGTAGAATCAGAGGTCTCACGCGTCTCCACCACCTTAGTCTCAGCATGACTACACGTGACACAACGCATCTGGCAACATCACCTCTTTTTGACTATCCTGACGACAGAGACATCTCTATCGTCAGTATCTACCACTTGATATAGGGCCTTACTTGGTGTTCCCTACACCAGCCCTAGAGTGTTTTCCTTGGGACGTCCGTTTAAATACATTATGAGTTTGGAAGAGATATGATGCGAACAACGTTATGAGATTGTTATGTTTTGCTGCGCGGAAAAAGAAATCATCATCGACGATAATCGAGTGAGTGTTATTCTTTGAGAGTACACACTCTTATTCTGACTGGCATGTGGTAACTATGGAATTTGGTTGCAAAATAAAAAAGAAACGCCGGCGTGGGGACTTTCAAGCCGCGGCGACACCGCAAGCTATTTGAACCCCGACACCCCGAAGGGAACTGGAGTTTCAAGCCAGCGACGTAACCGGGTTTGCCTACGCCGGCGTTTTTGGCGCGCTTACACGCGCCATCTTTCTTATTCTTTGATGGATTCATAGCTCTTTGCGCAGTTTTGTCGGAAATCCTTCGGCTGGAATGGAGAATCTTCGGAATCAATACTTCAATTTTCAAGAATTGAGTCGAATTTCGGAAAAAGACGATTCATCACTTCTGTTTTTCCGATTGAAGCTGAAGGATCTGCTTCTCATAGCCCTGGTTTTCTTGGTCAATGAGCTCGAGTCTTTTCTGGACAATATCGTACCAGCATTGACTTGGCTTGAAGATCTCCCCTTCTCTTGATATCTCATCAGAGATATAAACCAGATCTGCCACCCATACGCCTCCTGAATCAAAGGTGGCAAGACGCATGAGGTGGCCACAATCGAGGACTTCTTTGATCCTTGAACGGACACTCTCCATCCCCTGAGAGTTGTGAAGCGGACATTTAACCATTACGCTCCAAAAACGACTTTTTGAAGAGAGTATTTTTCTGAGCCAAAAAGTTTATATAGTACTGTATCTAAAAGGATACGTATGTATCTAAAAAGAAACAATGAATTGGTTGTTTTGATGCTTTACCTAAGCGGTTACAATAAGGAGTTTTATCTGAGGGAAATAAGCCGGATGACTGCGATCCCTCTTAAAAACGTACAGACTACATTAAAATCTTTAGAGCAGAGAAGAATATTAAAAAGCGCCGTGAGGGGCAAGAACAAATATTTTCGCCTGAATCTGGACAACATACAGACCAAGTTTTACTTGTTGCAGGCAGAGATCTACAAAACACTCTTGTTCCTGGAAAAATACCCTCCATTCAAGACATTCCTTAAAAAAGATTTCGCGCAAACGCCGATACTCGTTTTCGGCAGTTTTGCGAAATTCACCGCAAATGAAGACTCTGATGTGGATGTGCTGATTATATCCAAAGAAGAAGGCAAACTGCCAGCCCACCTATTACCCTATAAGATCCACGAGATACGGATATCAGAAGCATCTTTCAGAACAGCCGCTGAAGGAAAGGAGGCATTGATAAGCGAGATAGAGACAAATCATATCATCCTCAATAACCATTCATTCTATGTGAACCTGATGTGGAGCCATTATGGAACATAAGAAGCTCAAGTGGTGTCTTGGATTAAAAGATGGCCTGAAGATGGTAGAACCCCATGAAACATTGGCAAAATCCTATCTTAAAGAAGCAAAACAATCATTAGAACGAGCGGAGAAGAATTTTCAAGACGGCGATCTCCTGTGGACAACGGTAGTGATTTATTATGCCGAATATTACGCACTCTATTCATTTCTTCAAAAGATCGGCATGAAATGTGAGAATCATCTCTGTTCGATTTTGGCAGTCGGCTTTCTCTTAGGCGAAGATAAGACTAAGATAATCAACGATCATAAAGAAAAAAGGATTGACGCCCAATACTACATGAAATTCGGCAAAGAAGAACAAGTCGACAAGATGCTCCAAGAAGCGAAAATATTCGTCTCGATATTTGATGAACTTGTCTCAAATATTACTGAGAATGAAATTAGCGATTATAGAGAGAAATTAAAACAAGCATGATCACCCGTTGGAAAGGAGTGTGCGCATCGGCAATTGTGGCATACACTGAATTGAAGGCATATTCAACCCAGACATACGCCGTCCCTACAATTCGCACACGGCGATGATTCGCCACCATAACCTTGACCCCAACAATAATATTCCACTATCATAGGAGGTTGATAGAAATGTTTTTGTGGAGGAGGGAAGAAACATTCATCCACAAAAGTCTGAGTCTTAAATCCATCATCATATGTGACAGTACCTTTCACATTACGAACTTTGCCACCATCATCATCGACACAGCTTTTTTTGCAGGCCCCCGCCTCACACCCATATTTGCAGTCTTTGACCTCTCTCTTCAACGTCTGGTCTGGATTACATCCATACTCCACCACTTTACCCAATAAATCGCCAGCACCACAAGAATCGGTATGAAACTCTATAAATTCGATACTGGGGAAAGTTCCCTTGATGCCCCTTAATACCGATCCTTTCAGGTAAGTATTCCCATTATCGCTATCGATACAGCTATCCGTCAAAGGTATTGGGACTGGCGCACGACGACAGACCCCATCTTCACAACCATGAGTACATTCCCTGAAGACCGAAGAACCAAGAACCTGAGCGTCTTTGCAAGTCGCTTCTGAGAGATAACAGTTTTCTCCCCAACATCTATTCATCACCACACCAGCTGAAGCACCGAGTCCATCCCTTAAACTGCATTCGTCTTGCATCTTGCGGTCGAAGACTCTCTGATTAGCTGGATTGATGAACCTATAGTTGACTTCTCCTTTAATATCAAAATTGATTCCATCACTATCATGACAATACGGCCCTGTCGCAGGCGGAGTAAACGGAACCTCAGGCGCAACTGTTGTTGGAGGAGGCGGCACGGGTATGATGGGTGTCGGTGTCTCTACCACGGGCGTTGGCGCAGGTGTAGGAGTCACCACGGGAACAGGAGTGGGTGTGGGAACAGGTGATGAGACAACTCGAGACTGTCGTATCGTCTTGACATACTCTATGCAAGTATCATACCATGCAGTAGATGTTGAAGCACAAAACTGTGCGTTGGGACTGAAAGGTTTGACAGATTTGATATAGTTGCTTGGATAATTGCAGGCAAGTTCTCGTTGTTGAGACAAATCCTTGCAACTATCCACTGTCGAAGGCACTACCACTTCCTTCCCCACAAGCTTAAACGTAAATATATATTGAACTAGACCTTCTTTAAACTCGTAGGTGTTCCCAGAGGGATCGATATAGGTGAGAACGTATTCTCTCTGACGACGCTGGAATGGCAATTCAGAAGACATAGAATAATCAGCAGATATAGAATAACCAGAATAACCCGGCCGTAGCTCTATATCACCTGATGTATAGAAACGGACCGCCCCTATAGATCGATCTTGGTAAAATAATTCTACCTTCACTTCTGCAGGCGGCCTAGAAAATCCAGGACCTGGGTCTAGGACACTGACAATGAGGCTATGGACTGGAGATATCTTTAAGGGCGTATTATACGGGTGTTTATTCTCCTTATACGTAGAGGGTAATTGGACCATAGTATATTGGACCAGACCATCTTGGCGTATTTCCCAACTCGGTGTGGTAGAATAACCTATCACTTTCTCCCCAAAAATCAGATTGTTTCCTACAATGTTAAGGTACACAGGCGTATCCTCTGGGGCTCGTGCAGATGGCGTTGGAACCGTTATTTGCGGGAGAGGAGCAGCAGGTGTCGGGGTCACCACGGGAACGGGCTGTGGTGCTGGAACAGGGATGGGCACTGGCGCAGGAGCTGGCGCGACAACAGGAACAGGAGGTGGTGGGATAAGTACAGGAGCAGGAACTGGCGTTGGCGAAGGGATTACTACTGGGATAGGACTCGGTATCGGAGCAGGAGCAACAGGGACTGGAACGGGTGTTGGTGGAACTGGCGCAGGAGTAGGGCTTGGAGCCGCAACTTGCGGTTGAGGCATCGTAGGAGCAGAAGGACAGGCGCCCTTATCACATGTAGGACAATCTCTATATTGTACGGTATACCCAGAAGGAGTGCAGGTATACTCCAAGAGCCTACGGACTTGGGGTACTTGAAGTCTGCGAGACCGCACCATAGGAGGTTGGTAACAGGTATCCTCCAGCCTGAAGGATCTACCAGAAGAATCCACACCAGAGACAATTCCCTTCACCCGATAATTCGGCACTGTCCTAATATATGGCTCTCAATTGCCAATGCAAAAAGTTCCCCCACGTCCATAATTTATGTGTTAACCCTTCCTCCATTCCTGGCGACATTTTTCCATGCAATGGTTTAACAAAATTCCAGTAAAATTGAAAC
>DATDXB010000133.1:0-7508 GCA_035289465.1 Candidatus Nanoarchaeia archaeon | reverse complement strand
AGGCGGCGATGCCATGCCTGGAGTCGAGATCCACGCCAATGCCCTACAAACCCTCTTTTCACAAACCTACTTGCATCCACAGCCTTATTGGAGCGTACTCTTGTGCATCTTGCTCGCCGTGCTCGTCGCATTTTCGCTTTTGATGCGCTTCTCCCTTCGCATCGCCCTACCGCTCATCCTCTTAGCCATCATCGGATACGTGCTCATCGCCATCGCACTGTTTGATCGCGGCATCATCATGAACCTCTTTTACGCGCCCATGTCCGCTGCAGGAAGCGCCTCTGCCCTGGTCGCATACTTCTACGTCTCAGAACGCAAAGCACGCACCTTCATCTCCAATGCTTTTGGCAAATATGTCTCACCTCATTACATCGACGAGATGATTAAGAACCCTGAAAAACTCTCTCTTGGGGGAGAGGCTAGAGTCATCACCATCTTCTTCTCCGATATCCGAGGATTCACCAGCATCTCAGAGAAGTTGTCCGCTACCCAACTTGTGCACTTCATGAACGATTACTTGACTGAGATGACCAACCTGGTCTTATCGACTGGCGGCTGCGTCGACAAATACATCGGCGATGCCATCATGGCATTCTGGAACGCACCCCTCAAACAAGAGGACCACTATTACCGCGCAGCTGATTGCTCCTTGAAGATGGTCGTCGCTTTGAAGAAGAAACAGAAAGTCTGGGAGAAGGATGGACTACCCTATCTTGATATTGGAATCGGATTGAATACTGGTGAAGCTGTGATCGGCAATATGGGTTCGCATGATCGTTTCAACTACACTGCTATGGGAGATACCATCAATTTAGGTTCACGTCTTGAAGGCGTGAACAAGCCCTATGGGACCCGTATCATCGTGTCAAGCACCACCTACGACCTGCTCAAGGACAAATACCTCCTGCGTCCTGTCGATAGGATCGCTGTCAAAGGACGAGCCGCGCCGCTGATGATCTATGAATTGCTGAACTCGCATGAGAACTCCACTGCCGACGAGAAAGCCTATGCACAGGATTTCGGCAAGGCCCTTGCTCTGTATTTTGAGCAGAAGTGGCCCCACGCCATCAAGGCATTTAGTTCGATCAAGAAGAACTTCACACACATCGACTCTTCTGAGACATCAGCTTCGCTGTTCATCGAACGCTGCCGAGACTTCCACAAAGAAACACCAGGCAAGAAATGGGACGGTGTCTACGTGATGAAGACTAAGTGAACGTGACTTTTAGGGCAAAGCAAGCTATTTATACTCGATTTTGGAAGAAATCATCATGAAACGATCACTCATGGCCCTGATGTTTGCCTGTGTAGTCCTGGTCTTAGGCCTTGCCTGGGCAGGTGGTCTGACTGGTGAACTCGTGCAGCCATCACCTCTCTGCAGAGATTCAGATGGCGATGACTTCTTCTATCATGGTAAGGTGCTTGCACAATCCGGGTCTCAGCAAAGGAAAATCTACTCAGATTATTGCGGCACTTCTGGTGTTGAAGCGGGCCAGCTAGTCGAATATCTCTGCGCCCCTGATCAGAGCGCACGAAAGTACCTCTTTGACTGCCCCTACGGATGTTATGCAGGACGATGTCAGGAAATCCCTGCATCAGAAATCGGCAAGAATTTGCGATAGTGAATCTGTTCTTTGAAGGATTTCCGGAATCACCTTGAGAAAGCTTAAATATCCCTCTACCCTGTAAGCGTGTATGGAAACCGTCATTATCCAAAGGCCTGTTGAAAAGAAGGCCAAAGGAAGGGATAATATCGATCATGACTTGGTCAATCAAATCATCGAAAGCCTTGAAGACGCTAAACATGGCCGAATTCGTCACGTTGCTTAATCGCTTCTCATACTAAGGCATAGTATGCACCCAATTGATTTTTGATTTCGTTGAAGGTGTATTGTTGAGCCTTCTTGTCACTGATAGCGACCATTAACACTGCTTTGAGTCCCTCATAAATCAAATAGTAGACCCTCTTTGGGCCGAGTTTCTTTTCCCTGAAGAATCTATATCCTAGTGGATCCCCTACGTAGGGATTAAGGGCTAATTGGATTGTTTCTAGATGATTGACTTGCTGTTGTTGTTCAAGAGATAACGCCTTGAGCATCTGTTTCTCGAATCTGGGTGTACGGAAGACCTGATACATCTCTCCCGTGCGGAGAAGACGCCTTCAAATGCGCTTACCTGCAATGTCCGGAAATCCTTCGGCTTACGGCTGGCCGAAACGAGGACGGACGGCGATTGATCAGACTGATTCTCGATTAGAACTTGATGACCTAATATCTTAGCGCGCCACGCCTAGTTCCTTCATCTTCCTATGCAAGGTCTCAAATCGAATCCCGATAGAACGTGACGTCTTTGAGATGTTACTGCCATGTTCGCTCAAGGCATGGGCGATGAATTTCTTCTCAAACTCAGCTTCTGCTTGATCCATGGTCAGAGGGGCATCAGGTAATTCCTTGACGATACTCTTTGAGAGATCGTCGATAGAACCATAGAGTCCGCTTGCTTTTTCAGGATTAAGCGAACCCTTGTAGCTGTCCAACACCCCATGGATGACCTGAGATACAGCCATCTCCTTGACATAACTGAACTTGAGCATCTCCTCACGGAACTTGTCGACGTCAATCGCATAGCGTTCAATCAGGCGGTGGATCGATCTGCGATCAACACTGGCGTGTTTTGCCACCAGTGAGATGTTACCATAGAAACGCAGGAGCATGCGCAGGAGGTATTGCCTGCGGAACTCATCTTTTGCCTTCTTGAAGGGGATGCGGGTATCGATAAGGAAGTCTAAGAGCGGGGACTTCTTGAGATGATCAGAGATGTCAGTCTTGATCTCCTCTACTTTGACCCCTAGATATTGGACCATAGCCTGGTCAAGGAGGGGCTTGACTTTGGTCTCAAGCGCTTGCTCTAGGGGCAAGGGGTTAGGCATCCCATTAGGGTCATTGATTACCTTCTCTAAGCGGTCCATAACCCTGATTTGGATGTCGCAGGTTTAAATAGGTTATGTTTGATAAGTCACAGTCTGTAGAGTATGAATTTTGAGTCATAGCCTTGTTTAAATAGGCTTCATTATTTGGTATATTGTAACATATCTGTTACCACTCTTGAGTTAATAAACAAACGAAAGGTTTAAATACTGTCTAAACCATAGAGAGTGTATGGCACTCTTAGATGAGCTAACCAAGACTGCTCCCAAGGATCAGGATCCTGTCAGACAGGCAGTAGACCACAAGAAACTTGAAGATACTGAACGTGATCCTTTCGTAGCTAAAGTTCAGACCTCAATAAACAAGGCCTGGGCCGGGCTTGATAAAATCCTTGCGGGATCTTTCATTCCTGAAGATAAGAGATCAGATCCTACCTTTAATGTCGCTGATGTGACTCTCAAAGGAAAGAAGACTGAGATCTATAGAACTTTGAATTCATTTGTCGAGATCTACTTGAGGGAAATTGTCACTGCTAATTCGGAGAAGCATGAACTGGCAGGAGCTATTGTTTCTGGACAAATGATAAAAGATGGGGAAGCTCGTTTTAAGTATTTCTTTGAGCTAATCGAAAAGCATGTAGGCGCTGATTCAAAGAAGGACCACGATCCCGCAAGTAATCCTACTCTCGTAAGGCTGTTGAGCTTAGCTGAACAATATTCTAAAGATCCCAAGGCAAAGGTAAGGGATTTGAAGGAAGCCATCAGAGTGTATGCTCATAGCCCAAGTTTTGCATCTTTTACTTTTAACGAAATCACTGAGGCTTGGTTGGATAATCGACTTAAAAGCTATCATGCCGAGAACCTAGGTGTGAATACATTCAATCGTCTTAAAGATAAGGGATGGAGTCTCGTAAATCCGGATGATGCCACGGCGCTCATCAACCCTAATAATGACAAGAAGCTCTATGTCAACCTCGTCAGAGCGCTCAACGACGGAAATCTCCGCGCTGCCGAAGCAATCGGTAACCAACTGGGCCTCAAATACCAGGCCAACCTGAACTAGGCCCATGGGCTTCTTTTCTTCCGTTGCTTCTTTTTTCGCCTCAGCAGTCAGTGATATGGTTTCCGGCGTCAGCACGACAGTACAGGCTGCAGCACATGATCTTGGTGGGGTCGTCGATGCGGCTTATAATTCAGGGTATCATTGCTCAACAGATGATGCCTATTATGCCCTCAAGTTCGCCCCTCCTGATATATCCCTTCCCACAGGACAGATCCCCATCCTCGGAACAGTCACCATCTACGGTCAAGAGAATATCTTCACTGACGACACTGGCAAGACCCATAAGGGGTACAATCCACAGGGAGCCGCTCTAGCCCGCAGACTCGCTGATTTTTACTTCAATGTCTTTTTACGATCTCCTGAAGGGCAGGCATTTGTCAAAGAATTCGGCACTCCCGATTTTCGCATCTTTGGCATCGCAAACCTAGGCTATTTTGCAGGGGCAGCGACTCTCCCGAACCAGAAAACATTCCTCTTCAACCGTATGGATTTCCATGATAGCCTGGTCGATCCTTCATCCTATTATAATGCACTACGCATCATGATGCACGAAAGCATCCATATGCTCGGTGATCTTGATGAGCACAGCACGTACACACGCAATTCTGCGCAACTCCTCAAGAGGGCAAAGGAAGCAAGCAAGCGGGGAGACCATGCCAAGTCACGCTCACTTCAAGCGATGGCAAAGAGAGAAGCAGATATCGCCCAAAAACACACCACACCTGAACAAGGATACAAACAGCACAACCATGCCCACGCCTCACGTCATTCTCTTGAACAACTCGTAGAAGCCGCTTAATCCGCTCTCAATATTGAGATCCACACCATTCTCCCGACCGTATAACTGGGTAATACCACTAACAGCGCAAGCGTTCCAAAGAGCAGCCAATGCACCGCTAAAGAACGCATCATCAACCAATTCAGCGCGATGATCATTGCCACAATAAGGACAAATGGGAGCGCGGTCCTTAATGGATGCAGGAACGCTGTCTGCAGATAATGCTTATACCATCCCTTCTTCTGAAGCATTCCTAGGGCGACCATCACCAGATACGCTACCAGCGCAAAGAGAATGGATACGAGGACATTAATCGCTTGATCCGAATAGAGTGGGAGCACCATCTGCGTCCTCAAGAGCGCAAGACGGACAGAAAGGAGGAAAACACCGATGACGAGGATAAAGCCGCACAGGGAGATTAGGGTGAAGTTCTTGGCGAAGAGCTTGGGAGATGTAGTTGATCCTGCCAGATGGTGCGCAACAAACCAGGACAAACCCTGCAGAATCAGCCAGGAGATCATCACGCCTAGCATAAACCATCCAACAGCCGCAAGGATCTGATAATAATGCGCCATCAAGACATCCTGCTGGCTTACGAGCAATTGCATCGCTTCTTTAGTCAACTCCTTACCCAAGTCCGTCGCCATGATACGATAAACCCCTTCGACATGATCCTTGACTGAAAGCACCATCTCTGTCAGTAAAAGCGAGAAGGCGAAGAAGAACGCAAGATCGGCAAGAGCGCAGAGAGCGACGAGGAGAGGATGTCGTTTGATAGCGTCAACGATAGATCGAATCATGCTTTTCATGATAACTCGATATCTACCTCTTCTTCAAAGACATCTCCCTGATGATCAGTCAGGATGAACGTATAGGTCGTCGCTTGTTGAGCAATTTGCGGATCACTATTATAGATTCTCACCCCAGGTGTACGGGCTCCTGTGAGAAGGACCATATTCAGAGCTCTATCGGCACTTAGATTTAGGACATCTTCGTGTACTATCGCGGTCAACCTGAAATGTTGCCCTGCAGGGAGCCACGCGATATCGTTGGTTATCGGGAATACCGCTGCATTACCAGCGTCCATCACTGGTTGGTTCGTCTGATTTAACTCAAACACAATTAAGTCATTAATCGCCATCAAGCATTTCCCATCATCTGCGCAATAGTTACCTAATTTCTTTGGAGGGGTGGAGGAATCCGTAAGGTTTAGTCCACAATTCTTTAGAGCTTGTGGGTTTGATATGTGCGCGATGAGCGCAGTATCGTTCCTAAAGCAATTGCACTCATAGTCCTGATCGCTCAGGATCGTGTTCTTCTGACATCTGTTCGTTTGCACACATTGTCCCGTCGGATTACAATAGTCTCCTTGCGCTCCTGTCGGACCGCAGTTGGGCGTGGTGCGTTGAGTTATGGCTCTCTGTACTTCTGGATCAGTAGCATAACAGTGGCAATTGCCTCGCGCGATCTGGCCTTTATCACAAGGCCTGTCTGTCGCCGCAAAGCGCGCTTCATCAGTCTCCACAAACTGATCGCTGCATACGATATCCACATAGGTCGTCCTCTTCTGCTGGATGCCTTCTGGATCTGTAGCTATCGTCGATGAGGGGCCGAAGAAGTTACCTCCAACCTGTTCTGCATCACGCAACTCAAAGGTCGCGGTGAGTTTGAGCGGTTTATCCTTGAACTGGTCGCATAAACTGGTTGCCGACCTTCTAGAGGAGATGTGGACTATGAGGTAATTAGTTGGACCGATTTGTCGGAAAATCTCCGTTAATCTTGCCGAATTAGGCAGTCCTACTCTGAGTCCATCCACAAACGCGCTTTGTTGGCCTAAGGAGGGTGTGACATTTTGAGGAATTTGAGTCCCTACCTGATCTGGCGCGACTTTGTAAGCATGGACTCTATCACTGAACACATAAAGGGTGATATCATCACTAGGCATCTGACCTCCAACTGAAAAGTCTGAATCGTATTGAGTGGGCGTCACCGTCAAGGTCTGCGTCCTTGTCCCAGAGAAGATCTCATTGGTCACGATGAATGGTTCGACCATGATTGTCTTTTCGCCATTAAACTGGATCATCTCCTCAGGTTTCGGAGCGTTTGGCCTGCCCGCTTCCCGTTGGATCCCCTGCCGTCTGGGGTCGTTGATGGTGATATCATTTGTTCCCACTAATTCATTCCCTGACTTGACTATCGCCCCTCCTGCCTTGATGGTGTAAATCAAGTACTTGGTGTCTTTACAGGGAGGACTATTGCATGCTTCATCGACACGGGCGATGATAGGCACGCTGAATGCGACACGCTCATCGAGTTTGAACTGCTTATAGGAATCGCCTTCAGAGGTATACACCACTCGTGGATCGCCAGAGAAGCGAGCGAAGCGCTCCTGGCCGATATCCAGCGTACACCTATAGGTGCTCGTCAAGATGTCCATTTGACAGAAGACTGGCGGATCGCCACCCACTTGGTTGATCTTTTGATTGATACTCTTACGCTGATCCCTATCAGTCGAATCCCTGTAATCATACTCATAGACCACCTTGTCAAAGCGGACGTTGCCCTCTGGCGAAGTAGGTCCTGGCACATTGATAAATATCTCTTCAGTATAGAGCTCGCCAGCCTTGATCTGTGATGAGCGCAAGGGAACAGGCATACGCTTTTCGCCTGATCGCAGACAATCGCACTTTTTATTTGGGAAGCCCTCTGTGGAATCACAGGAGAAGTCCGCTGAGCAGACC
>DATDXB010000132.1:0-3261 GCA_035289465.1 Candidatus Nanoarchaeia archaeon | reverse complement strand
CTCGCTTGATGGATGCGCTGTACCCCGAATTCTCGGGATTGTGAAGAACGGTGATGCCCTTGATTTTCTGAAGCTCTTTTGCAGAATTATCACTGGAACAATCGTTGACTGCGATGATCTCAAATTCCCAGCCTGATTTGGCGAGGGCATCCTGGAGCTTAGGGATATCCTTGGATATGGATTCTGCTTCGTTATAGATTGGCAGGACCAGTGATATCGCGGGCATCTTCAGACCTCAAAGATGATCGACCCCTGTGTTTGATGCACGGGGCGGAACAAACCCGATGAGGCCACGTCATTTATAAAGGTGGTGGTGGAGTTCTTGGCGAGGAATTCGTCAGTGATATTGAATTCATAGGCGAGCTTGCGCTGAAGGGTATCGATACAATTACCTTCCATCAGGAGATATTCGTATCGATTTTCATCCAAGAATTCTCTGAGCTCTTGAGGAGTTACTGCCCATCCGATCGGCGATATGATACTCTTTCTAAACTCTCGTTCGGCAACACACCAAAAGCACGTCTCCATGTCGTAGGACACCAAGATGTGATCCCCAAACTTCTCACGGCTACAAACATCAAACACCCGTGTCTTTTTGGGTAGGCTCCTAATAAATTCGTAAGCATCCTGTTGGCCATACTTATACATCCCAGGATCCGCGCTCCACTGCATCGTGTTGAGATCCCACTTGACCGCTCCTGCTGAATATCCTGTCAATGCGACGATAACAATCAGAGTGAGTATATGTGGGACCCCAATCGCTTTTGCTTTTTGGGCAAGCCATACTGACGCTTGGGCTGCCAATATCGCCACAGGGATCGGAAAGATCAGCCAGAATCGGAATGTGAAGAGCGCCAAAGGAAGCTTTGTCCCACCATAGAGGCCCATGAATGTGAATATGATCCATAAGAGCAACACAGTCTCTTTCCAATTGCTCTTGAGGAGCTTTTTACCCTGTGATATCGCGAGCACCAAGCCCAGGATCGCCAAGACCATGGGGACAAAGCCGATACCCACAGGAGCAGTGATCATGTTCTGCGCTGAGGCTGAAAAAAAGTCTTTTGCCGTGTACAAGCGTGTAGCTGATCCGAGAGGGCCGAAATGATCCTTGGATAACCAGCGCTCACTTCTCGTCGGTTTTTGACCCAAGCCAGCCTCAAGAACATTGTCGTATCGGAGCATCATCGCACCCCACCAGAGAGCGCTGATCGCGATTCCTGCGATGAAGATGAGGGCATAATATTTCCAAAGCCTTCGTTCATGTAAGATGTGGGCGATACCTAAGCACGCCAACATCACAAAACCCTTGAGAGGGGCCTCTGGATTGACCATAAGCATGGCTCCTACCAGCATTGCGCCTGGGATCCAACAACGATGGTCTTCCTGCATCCTTATCGCGGCATAGAACAACGGGAAGAAGAGCGCAACTGCCAACGTGTGCGACCAGATGAAGTGACTAAAGTAAGCGGGAATCATCGCAAGGATCGCTGTCGCGACAAGAGCCAGTGTATGATCTCCAAACCATCGGTTGATAAAGAGATAGAAAAAGAAGATACCCAACGCGATAATCAATGCGTTGAAGACCTTGAGCGTCCACACGGCATCTTGCGACAACTGATAGGCCATGCCCAGGATAATAGCATATCCTGGAGGATAGGCATCCAGGTAGCGGAAGCCTTTATGATAATCTGTGTAGAGCACCTGTTCTTCTGCAACATATCTCACTGAGATCGCATGGTGCCAAGGATCCCCATCTTCTAAGTGGGTGTAGGAGAAGGCCCCCGAGAGATACATCGACAGAGCGATCGCGGCGATGAGCACTGCGCCCAGCGCATAGAGCGTCGATTTCTTGATCGAAAATCTTGCGCGTTCCTCTCGAGATGAGTACCACCTATACAAGTCATAGAGCGGCAAAGGGAGAGCGATCAAGAGGAAAATCCACCACTTCAAGGATATCCCTGCCAAGTGCAAGACAACACCCAAGATGACCATCAGGGCGATTCCAAGACCTACTCTCATGCCATGACGTTCGATGGGCTCATCTGCTTCCTTAAGGAAACGGAGCATAGAGGCCCCTAATCCATAGGTTGTCGCGAAAAAGACGATGATAGACAAGAGATAGGACATCAGGACTCCCCATCCTGCATCCTTGCGCGTAGCTTTAAATAGTTTACCCCTCTCCATCGACGGCATGAATACTGAGAACGTTGAAAACGTATCAAGAACTAGTCAACGTTCTCAAAGAATCTCTGCAGGTCAATCATCGGACAGTACAAGTCCGAAGCTCTCTGTCATCATCACCATTCCAGCTCTCAATGAAGAGGAGTGCCTCGCCCGCGTCATAGGGGACATCGCAAAAGTCATGGGCAAAACACCCTATGCTTGGAAGGTCCTCGTGGTCGATGATGGCTCAACCGACAAGACCATCGAGGTCGGACGAAAGGCAGGTGCAGTCGTAGTCTCCCATGGACGCAATCGCGGGCTTGCTGAAGCGTTTAAGACTGAAATGCGTGAATGCCTGCGCCTTGGCGCTGATATCATCGTCCACACTGACGCCGATGGTCAATACGATCCTGCCTCCATCCCTCACTTGATCAAGAAAGTCGAAGAAGGCCACGACTTGGTGCTGGGCAGCAGGTTCTTAGGGAGCTCGATGGGGCACATGCCCTTCACGAAAAGGATCGGCAATAAAGCATTCAATCGTGTGTTCACGCATCTCCTGGGCCAGAGGATCACTGATTCGACCACCGGCTTTCGGGCATTCACCTCTGAAGTCGCCCGCGACATCCACTTCATCAACACCTTCACCTATACTCAAGAACAATTGATCCGAGCAAAACGACAGAAGTTCCGCATCGCCGAAATCCCCATCAAGTCCTTTCCCACACGAGAGAGCCGCCTGTTCAAGGGACCAATCCAGTATGCTGTCAAGGCTTGGATCAACATCTTGAGGATCTACCGCGACTTTGACCCTTTGAAGTTCTTCGGATATCTCGGCGGCTTCATCTTCTTTGTCGGATTCGGGCTAGGCCTCTTCGTGCTCTGGCACTTGGTCAGCTTCGGCAATGTCGGCGGCATCCCTCGCGTCATCCTGAGCGCAGTGCTCGTCCTTGCCGGCATCCAGATTATGCTCTTCGGGTTCTTGGCAGACATGGTCAAACGTTAGGCCATGGGAATTCACGGACGAAACCTGATCGTCGTCTGGATCCTTCTTGTATCATTGTACGGCATCCTTGGACTGTACGCCCTGCATGAACGAGA
>DATDXB010000131.1:0-2858 GCA_035289465.1 Candidatus Nanoarchaeia archaeon | reverse complement strand
CTTGCCGGGCAGCCAGGCCCCGACAAGGTGTCCAAATCCTAGGCTCATGACTTGTCAAAAAACTCCAAAAGCTTAAAAAGATGTCCAACGAGCATTGATCATGCCCATCATCGTCAATAGGCTCGACAGGAAAGCATACGGCGATTACATCGAATTTCCTGTTGAAGAGCTCATCTCCGTCTATTCAGGGGTCTTCTCGTTCAAATACATCTATTACATCCTGCGGGAATGGTTCATGGACAATAATTATGCTAATCCTAAGGAGAGCGAATTCAAAGAGGACTTGTATTCCCAACGTGATGCTGGCGGCGTCAAGGAGATCTGGGTCCGCTGGCGTCTGAGAAAGGAGACAGGGGATTACTACATCAATGCGTATGAGATTGACATGATCATGCATGGCTTGGCCTTAAGTGAGACTGAAGTTCTTGTGGGCGGCAAGAAGATGAAGATGGACAAGGGTGAAGTCGAGTTCAAGTTCTTGGGGCGTATGATGATCAATCCTGACTATTCTAATGCATGGTACAACAATGATAAGGCCTGGTTCAACCCTATGCTCAAGAAGTGGTTTGCGTCGCGCCATATCATCGCAAAGACGGACTTTCATGGCGGCGCCTTCCTCTCAGACCTCAATCGTCTCTTGGAGCTGATTAAGGAGTACTTTGATGTGGAGCGCTATGGCAAGACCCGTGAGCTGATGGACTTCTATAAAGGTCGTCTGGGCGAGTGAGGACAAACGTTTATAAAGTCCCACGGGGGTTCAAGAAGGATGGCCTTTGTCGTTGATCCTAAGAAGAAATTCCTGGGGACTGAGCCCTGGCAGGAGACTTTTCAGGGTCTGGGCCGTATCAAGTATAATGGTTTGGTCAATCTAGGCGACTTGTTTAGGACTGTGAGGGGCTGGTTTAATGCCCATAAGTACCTCTTTGTCGAAAAGACCATGAAGCATAAGACTGGCGGGGAGGGCGTCGAGAAGGAGTATGAGTGGCAGGCCAAGAAGAAGGTCTATGATTATCTTGAGTACACCGTCATCACCCGTTTTAAGGTCAAGAACGCTGTGGATGTCGAAGTCATCAAAGACGGTCAAAAGCAGAAGCTTTCGCAATGTAGTGTGGTCATCGAGATCGATGGGGTGCTTAAGTATGATCCTCTTGAGCGTTTTGGCAAATCTTTGTTCGGCAAGAATCTGCAGAGGATTTATCATCGTTTCTTCGCGAGAAAGGACATCATCTTTTCCTGGGTCAATGATTTTGAGAATAGCATCCGCGATCTTCAGAAAGTCATCACGGTCTTTCTCAATTATGAGTCGACCATAACAGCCTGATCACCATGCCAGAGAAAGCATCAGTCATCGTCGGTCGTTCCATATCATTTGAGGGAGTCTTTTCTGTCTCAGGGATATGCGGGCTCGTAGACGCGTATTTTGATAAACGGGGCTATAATCGGAACGTCATGGCCTCTGTCGAGACGGTCAAGCCTGCGGGGAAATTCATCAAGTTTGTGACGGTGTATAAGCGGACCATCAATGATTATGCCCGTTATGAGATTGAGATTGGGCTCAATTTTGAGAACATCACATCCCTTGATGTGGTCAAGGGCGGCGCAAAGATGAAGATGAACAAGGGCCAGATTAGTGTTGGTATTGATAGTTGGGTGATCACTGATTATGACAAGAGCTGGGAGACCAGACCGACATTCTATTTCTTGCGTACCTTGATGAATAAGTTCTTCTTTAAGAACATCCACCAGCAATGGGAAGATGACATCAAGCGTGATGTCGAGGATTTATGCACAGAGGTTGGGTCTTACTTTAATCTACAGCAATATCAGAAGTGAATTGATTACAGCTGGGGTTCATACCCCGCAGCTCTACTACGGTATTGCACTCAAGGTGTAATCTCAGAAATGCAGGTCGCCTTAGCGACGGATTCGCCGCATACCCCTCAGCTTGCTACGGAGTGAGAGCGAACGGTGGGTAGGTGAATCCGAGGCATTTCTGTTGATTCGAGTAAAGGTTTAAGAATCACCTATCTCCCCATGGGTGCAAATCGTGAATATCTGCCTCGGTAGCTCAGCGGTAGAGCGTCGGTTTTGTAAACCGAAGGTCGGGGGTTCAAATCCCTCCCGAGGCTTCATCTTACTATTCTGGAGCCTTCGGTTTTGTGGATCGCTGCGGACTACAACCTTTAGAGAAAGCAGGAAGAATTAAGTCATCCGACAGGATATACTCCGACGATTTTGGGAAAACCTGGGTTTATTTGTTTAATCAACAACGCACTGCAACGCAATAGAGGCTAGGTTTGCCAAGTTCTTTGTAACCTAATTTACTGACAGCGGCTCTTACTCGTTCTGATTCATCATTGCCCTTTTTTATATCTTCTGCAGATATATCCATATACATGTCTTCATAGGCGCTCAAAACCCTTCCAACAAAACACTCCTCCTCGCCTAACCCAACTTGAACTGGCAACGCTGAGTCGTCCAATACATCGAGGCGGTCTATACCTGCTGGAGAGGATGGAGTCCTATCGTACCACAAATTAAGTATTCCATTTCGTATTAATTGATGGCTATTTTTGCCATTTGGGAAAGGGAAGGCATAGAATTTCCTAAATTCCCGTTGAATTAGGAACGAGGTTTTTTCGAAACGCGTTATTACGGGTTTTCTGTTGGGTTTTTGATGTTTTTGGGACCGAAAGGAATATATACTACATCGTTCATAATTAGGAACTATGTCTTATGTGATTTACAAAACTATTGGGAACAACGAGTTTGCCTATCGCGTAACGTCAAAGTGGGATCCGAAAAAGAAACAATCTCGGCGAAAATCAGAATATTTGGGGAAAGTTATTGACAAAAAG
>DATDXB010000130.1:0-2521 GCA_035289465.1 Candidatus Nanoarchaeia archaeon | reverse complement strand
GGGCCGCCTACGTCAAGAGTTGTATCGTTTGGTTGCTGGAGGGGCACGGGAGTATCTGCCTCCTTATGTCCAAGCAGGCGGTGTCTGGATTGAGGACTTGACCAATCAATGCGCTCTTCTTGATGCTGAAGGTCTTCCTGTGGAGAAAGGTGTGCCAGTGTTTCGTTTCTACGGAGTGAAGAGTCGTGGGAAACCTTTAGTGGTGACGGTGAGGGACTTGCTTGAGCAAGACCTACATAATCAAGTAGATTATTGGTTGCCTCGGACACGTGACCATGTGTATGGGAATTGGCAAATGCCCTGCGCGGTTGGTCTAATGGATACCTTGGACTTCCTCTTAGGATATCAGCCCTCAGTTCCTGAACAGTGTGTGGTTCGTGATCGCGCTCTGGCATTCTTTCGAGGTCGATTAACTTATGGTACGCGGCTTGTGACACGTCGGCGGACGGCCTATGAATCGCGGGGCGCAGATGGCGTTTATGATGTGTATGTCGGCCTGGACAGTCTCGTTTTCGTTCCCACTCTCGTCGGACCTGGAACCCTGAGAATGGGTAGAGATGATGAAGCACTACGGGCCCTTATCGGTAAGAGTGTCAGAGACACGAAGAGAATCCTTAAAGGAGTTACAGGGACGAGTCCCAGAATATTGCGTCGCGATTCTCGTCCATTTGGACGTAGGGAAGGAGCTGTGGTGATGGGCCGCTACGTCGGCGACGTTAGCTTCCTCGCCGACGACGGCGGCGCGGCTCTGGGGTGGTCGTCGTGTCCGGCGCAAAATTTTTCTAAAGAGAAATTTGAATAAGTCATAAAATCAAGTCAAACTTCTCTAAGAGAACTTTGCATCCGAAGAAAAATCTCATTCTTCTTAAAACTCACCTACTATCTGAATTATGCAAATTTCTCCAAAGAGAATACTCACTTAACAGAATAATCCTAAAAGAAATAGATCAACAACAAAAATCCTACATCACTTTCTTCAAATTCTCAATCAATTGGTCAAGCGCAGCATGCACTTCTTTTTCGCTCTTTGTGCCTGTGCAGACGATCTTGCCGTTTGAGAACAAGAGGAATGTCGCGCCTTTCTCAGGAAGCTTGTAGACCAGACCTGGGAACTGCTCGGGTTCGTACTCGGTGTTATCGAGCTTCATCGCAAGCACGTTGAGGTTCAGATCCATACCCACTGATCCTGAAGCCACGATGTTCTGCACGTGGATGATGGGTGTAATCTTGATCTTGATGCCGATCTTCTCGAGATTCTTGATGATCTTCTTGATCGATTCGGTCACCTGGTCAAGGGTCCTTGCACCAGTACAGACTACTTTACCTGAGCTGAAGATGAGCGCAGAGGTCTTGGGATCCTTGATCCTGATGACTAAGCCTGGGAATTGCTCGGGGTTGTACTCGGTGTTGATCAGAGTAGCCGCCATCTTCTCCAGAGGAATGTCATGCTCAAGAGAGGTAGAGACTACGATGTTGACTACTTCAATAGACTTCTCCGACTTCTGCGCTGGCTTCTTCTTGTTCTCAACAACTTTTGCCATAGTGAACCCCCTTGTATATAACGAGTACAACGTTCATCCTTTATAAAGGTTTTTAAATCTTATCGAGTGAAAGGCCTTTGAATCCGTTTATAAGGGTTCGGGGGCCTGAAAACAAGGGAAATAGGCTTGTCAGGTCTACTTTATTTCCATATATAAATTATTGCTTGGTCGTTAATGCATGTTCGTCACCAAGCACGAAGAGATGACACGTCAAGGTGCCTTTTGCGGTCTCCTGTAGGTTTTTGCGCCAAGAAGCATAGACGCGCTCGGGGATCTTACCATGCAAAATCACCTTGCCACACTGCAAGGTCTTGAGCGCATGGCCTAATTGTGCTTGTTTTGCAATGTCATGCACCTTGTAGACTTTAAGAAATGAATCTTCCATCACATGATCTGAAGTCAGATAGGACTTTTGTTCTTGCACTAGGAGTTTAGCCTTAGGTAACTTCGCACCAAGCACTGCCAAGAGATCAGCGGCAAGGACCGCTTCATCAATCTCGGCAATATACTTACCGACCCCTTGCGCAAGAGCTATCTCTTGCTGGGCATCCTCTGTGGAAATCCGATGGGTCTCGGGCAGTGCAATGACACTGCGCTCGACTTTCTTTAACGGACCAAAATACGCAGTCAAACGATTAGTCTCGTGATCCAAGACCACATACTCCAGTTCCGGATCACCCATCACCTCTTCTCTTGCCAGACGAGGGGGAAGCTCCACTGCGACTTTTTGCGTGAGCCTCTGAGCCTGAGCCATCAGATCAGCAAATGAAGGAGAAAAGGATTGAAGCGCCCTCTTAGCCTCTGAAGGAGGGCGTTCAGGATCCCAAAAGACGATATCTGCTCTTTTTATCGACGCAAAAGCCTTGATTGCGTCAGCGTGGAGGAATTCGATATTAGTGATACCTGCTATTTTTGCATTGAGCTCTGCGCGCTCGATACGACCCTTATCAATCTCAATCGCGATGACCTTATTACAGGTC
>DATDXB010000129.1:0-8418 GCA_035289465.1 Candidatus Nanoarchaeia archaeon | reverse complement strand
GAATTACTCAATTAATCCTCAACAAACTTGACCAGTTCATTTCTTGACTGGCCCTAAGGATAATGTTTTTAAGGGACTGTCAGGTCCAGGCTCGGATGCCAGTCGATCATTCAGCGCCCATGCCTCTCTTGGTTCAGGGAGCTAATTTCAGAGAGTACGTCCTTGATCTGACTGAGAGGTTCTACATTAATAGTTGGCGTAATTGAGCTACTCAACTTGGCCTGCAGACTGGAATTGACATCGAGGTCTTGCATAGGCGAGGAAGAAGCCCTCAAAGCGATTCCTTTGTCGAATTTCTTACCCGCCCTCAGACGGGCTTGGTCAATCTCTGTGTCGCTAATTGGAATGCCGCGATCGCCAAGGAGAAAAATCCAGGCATCCCTCACAGTGAGATCGCAGTGCCATCAGAGTATGCAAGTCCTGTGTTGACAGCGCTTCTTGATAGTCACGAGACTTTGGAAGTCGACATGCCTGAGCTATTTGGGGTGAAGATGCACCGTTTGCAGCGCATCGCAAAACGGGTTTTCTTGACCTGTGAAGGGTCGCTGTACTATCAAGCAGTCAGAGCGCTTGCCGGAGCGACGAGTTGGCATCCTCGGGAGATTATCACGGAGCCAACCCTCTACGCTTTGTCTTCACCGCCAAACATTGTCTATGTCTCCGATCCGTCAGACTATGAGCTCGATCAGAAGATCCCTGTGCCTGCCAAGGTGTATTCTTATGCGCATATCCTCAAGGCAGTTCAACGGCCCAGTGTCGTGAAGTTGTTATGGAGAGAGTTCGAACATGCGGACTCCCGTGCTGAGCAGCTTGAGCTTATTGTGTCGATGGCTGAAGTGCTCAAGCCAGCCTCAGGCATCAGAGAAGAAGATGTAGCGCTCAGCGTGGAGGAATTCTACGAGCGCGGGCTGCGGCTTCCAGAACGCCAGTCAAAGTCTAAACGTGTCAAGACGAACGACGACACTCGATCTGGTGCAGATGAATCCGACAGTGAGCCCAGGCGCTACCTTCCTGTTCTGTGGTCTGATGCGCAAGAGTATCTGAATCTATTCAGGCCAAGGGTTCTAGATGTCGACTCTTTACCAGGTTTAGGGCAAACAAAGGCGGATGACACGGCGATTGAGGGAGCAAGTGGCGACGGGCTTGTTTTGGGAATCTCAACAACGCACGCAGATAATCAACCGCCAGCCTCAGACAGATAGAGAAGACTCGTTCCGATTCATTCTACCTTATTCATGGCTAAATAGCGTTCAGCATCGATGCGCTCGACGAGTGTCTGCTCACAAGGCAATCCTTTGATGGTGTCGTAACGATAGGCCGCGACATCTCCTCTCAGGCGGGGTTTCACACCAAATGCTTCTCTTGAGAGTTTCAAGAGTTCTCGTACGGTAGGTCTGTCAAGGGAGATAGGGGCACAGCCTGCGTTGATGACGGTTTTGATCGCTTCCTTGGCGTCAGAGGTCACATCGAGCTTGTCGATAGCCGTGACGTCATAGGGGCTCAGTTTCTTGTCCATGACGGCGTGGATGATCTCAAGGGCGTTTCGGCCGTCGATGCCGCGGTGTTCGTAGGGGCGCTTTCCAGTGAGGAGGTTGTAGAATGTGATGGTGAGTGCGTACACGTCGGTCTCTTCTGAATAGGTGCCGGGGAGGATCTTGCCGTCGGCCATGCGGAAGGTCTCAGGGGGCAGATAGAGTGGTGAGCCGATGATCTCTCCAAGCTCGCCATTGATGGAGGAGAGTGTTGCGCGATGGCGTACACAGCCAAGATCGATCCAGACGGGTTCATAGGCTCCTGTCGAGATGCGTCTGACGACCTCTTCGACGGTGAATTCGCCGTTGGGGTTATTCATGCGCAGCATGCAATTGTCGGGCTTGACATCGATGAGCACAAGGCCGGGGCGTCCGCGTTCGCTATCTCCTCGGTGGATCTCGTCAAGGTGATCCAGGAGGTTGTAGAAGGTGTCGATTGCGGTGGCTGGGTCGACGGCTTTGCCGTTGAAGAGATGGAATGGGTGGCGGTAGAGTTCCTCCAAGACGATGTAAGGGACAGTGACTCGGCCTCCATTATGGGGGATTTGTGTCATCCCTGAGTCGAGCATCTTGACGATGCCCTCGTGAGGGATTTCATACGCAGCGCGTTCGATCAACAGGGGGTGCGGTGAATCATCGCCATCAGGAAGGTTCAGGGGCTTGCCGATCTTGACAACACAGCGCTTGACATCGCGTTCAAACCCATCGAAGCGCTTGTCGCCTTCGACATTGGATTTAAAGCAGATCCCTTGGGTACCTTCGCCTAGGAGCTTGCCCAGGATATAGCTGCGCTTACCGTTGAGGATCGCTGCAGGGACAGGTATAGAGGCTCCCATTGTATTCATCACTATACAATAGTATCATTTCTTGGGTTTAAAAAGGTGCACCTGGGCATTTAAATACGTCAGCTTTAAAAAGCTCGAGAGCCCAAAGAGAATCATGTCCCAAGACAATGTTCGCAGTGGTATTCTTGGCCTAGCTGTAGGGGATGCTTTAGGGGTCCCTGTAGAGTTCAAAACAAGAGGGGATTTGCGGCGCAATCCCGTGAGGGATATGATGGGTTATGGCACGTATAATCAGCCGCCAGGCGCCTGGTCAGATGATAGCGCCATGGCGTTTTGTATCACTGAAGGGTTGATGGGCGCTTATGATCTTGCGCGCATTGCCCGCAACTTTGTGGACTGGTACGAGAATGGATTCTGGAGAGCGACACCAACGATGCGAGATATTGGTATGACGACGCGTAACGCGATCTGGAATCTGCAAAGGGGGATTTCACCCAAGGACTCTGGCTTGTCCGAGGATAACACTCAAAGCAATGGTTCTTTGATGCGCACGCTTCCTCTTGCGTTGTACCTGGAGAAGACTCCCAACGTGGACAAGTTTCCGATTGTCGAGGAAGTCTCCGCGATCACACACGCGCACGGCACGTGCAAAGTGGCGTGCTCGCTGTATGTACAGACGGCGATCCATCTTCTGCAGGGATATCCTGTTGGGCTGGCGTATGATCTTGCAAGAGGAGTGATCCCCAAGTATTACGAGGACTCTCCCTTGAGAAATGATCTGAGAGTGTTTCAGAGGGTGCTAGATGGAAGAATCGTCGACCTTGCTGAAAAAGAGATCCAGACTGGGGGCGGTGCGGTCATGACCCTTGAGGCGGCATTGTGGTGTCTGCTCAGGAACAAAGACTATTCCTCGACAGTACTTGCAGCGGTCAATCTCGGGGCAGACACTGATACCACTGCGGCTGTGGCTGGCGGACTTGCAGGTATAGCGTATGGTCTGCAGTCCAGGGATAATGTCAAGGGGATTCCCTCTCGATGGATCGAACAACTCGCTAGAAAAGACGATATCGTTGACTTGATCAGCCGTTTTGCGGTCTCCATGGGGAAATAGAGAATATACTGCACATTTGTAAAGGGTGCCTGACTCTTCAAAGAGGATGGGTTCTTACCGATGTTCATTGCCAGATTCAATAGCGTTGGTTCTGGGCTTTTCCTTGGGTGCTTGTTCGACAAACAGGCCGCCTTCAGACTGGTATGTGGCAGAGCGATCCATCTCTTTTCCACAGCTCGATGAACCTGCGGGGCAATTTTATAGGGACTACCTGGCCAGGTCAGACCATCTAGATCCAGGTGAGGCCGCCTATGCGATCAAGGTGGCTGAGCAGTGGCTCTCAAGAGATAATGCTGTGCGCGCCCGTGAATTCTTTGAGACTGCGCGCCAACTCCTGGATAATGAGAAAATGTTGTATCAATGGTGTGAACGCAGGGATCCAGAAGGGTATCATCGCGGCCGCGTAGAAGTCGAGGCGGCCCTTGTGGTGGTATTATCGCGATTGGTCGTGCTTGATCCCAATCTTCTGTATGTAGGCCAGTTTGAGACAGAGCGAAGCTTGTTTCGTTCTGATCATCGGGCGCTTGAGGACTTGCTTGCGCAATCGGTTCCACCGCCGTCAAATCAGTAAGGTATTTATCGGCGAGGATTCTTGAGGATCATCAATCACGAGGTGCTACCATGCCTTTATCCATAACCAGTCCTGCGTTTAAGCATAATCAGAAGATTCCGTCAAGGTTCACGTGTCAGGGCGATGACATCAACCCTACTTTGCATATTTTAGAGGTACCAAAGAACGCCAAGTCTCTTGTGCTCATCAATGACGATCCTGATGCTCCAGTGGGTACGTGGGATCATTGGATTGTTTTTAACATTGCTCCATCAACCACCATCATCGCAGAGGATTCAGTCCCGCAGGGGGCAATCCAAGCCAAGAACAGCTGGAAGCGCAGTGATTACGGGGGCCCTTGTCCTCCTTCAGGCACGCACAGGTACTTCTTCAAACTCTATGCATTAGACACGACATTATCCTTGGCATCCTCAGCGACAAAACACGATGTCGAAAAGGCGATGCAGGGACACATTATCCAGAAGGCTGAGCTCGTCGGATTGTATAGTAAGGAATAAATAGCCTGATCTCAGGTGTTTTTATATGCCCTCAAAGGCCAAGAACTCTCAAAAGCGCGCGCCAGTCTATCTCTGGACAGGTCTTGGTTGGGGTAAGACCACTTCTTCATTAGGTGCGGCCTTGCGTTGTCTTGGCCATGGATTGAAGGTGACCATCATCCAGTTCATGAAGGGCAGGGGGCAGAGCATCGGTGAGTATGCCATTCGAGATCAGCTTGGTCCTCTTTATGAGATTCATCAGTTCGGCAGGCCGGGCTGGATCAATCTCAACAAGCCTTCGGCGCAAGACAAGGCCATAGCGCGGCAAGGCCTCAAGGCAGCCCTCGGCATGGCAAAGAAGAAGCCTTATCTCTTGGTCCTTGACGAGATCAATCTCGCAGTGGCTTGCGGACTTCTGGATGAGAAGCACGTCCTTGCCTTCCTCGACAAGATCCCTGCCAAAGTGTATGTCTATATGACGGGGAGGTATGCGACTCCCAGGCTCATGCTGCGCGCAGACTATGTCACTGAGGTCATGATGGTCAAAGGACCAAAGAAAATGCGCGGTGAGATGGGCATAGATTATTGAGGACGTCGGCAAGACTCTCTACGGACATGCGATACACACTCTACCTGGATCGTGTGCATTGCATCGGCTGTGCGGATTGCCCCAAGGTCTGTGCCAAGCAGTTCAAGATGGTCGATGACGGCAAAGCGGTGATAAAGGGAGCCCCTGTAGAGGATCTCCAATCAAAGAAGGTCCCGCTCAAGGACTTCGCCTGTGCCATGCGCGGTGTGCGCGTCTGTCCCGTTGATGTGATTTGGATGGTCGATACGGCATCGGGTAAGAAGCTGACAAAAAAGTCTATGATCGCTCACAGGATCGCCTCAAGCATCCGGAGAAAGCTGCCATGATCAAGGTCCCTCTCACCAAGAACGGGCGCATTGTTCTTGAAGCCAGATACTTAGAGCGGGACCATAAAGGCAGACCGACAGAGTCTCCTGAGGACTTGTTCAGGAGAGTGGCTGATAATATCGCTCTTGCTGATGCGAAATACGCATACCCTGCCATCGTCCAACGCTTGATGCGCAAGCACAACGTGGGATTTTGTGATCTCTGGCGCACAAAGGACTTTCAGCGCCTGATTAAGGGCGACAAGGGTATCAGAAAGACAGCCGGCAAGTTCTATGGTCTGATGGCAAGCCTCGATTTTTTGCCCAATTCTCCGACGCTCTTTAATGCAGGCAGGTCGTTGCAGCAATTGGCGGGCTGCTTTGTGATCCCTGTAGAGGATCACATGAACGCGATCTTTGAGGCCTTGCGTATGCAGGCGATCATCCATCAATCAGGTGGGGGCACAGGATTCTCGTTCTCAAGATTACGGCCCAAGGGGGACCAGATAACCGTCACAAAAGGCGAGGCCTCAGGCCCGGTTTCTTTTATGAAGATCTTTGATGCTGCGACTGAACAAGTGAAGCAAGGGGGCAAGCGCAGGGGGGCCAATATGGGCATTTTACGTGTGGATCATCCTGATATCGAGGAATTCGCAAGGGTCAAAGATGACGAGTCGATGCTGCGCAATTTCAACATCTCTGTCGCGATCACCGACGCGTTTATGAGGGCGGTGAAGAAGGGGACTTCCTATGGCCTCATCAATCCTCGGACCGGTAAAGTTGTCCAAAAAAGAGACGCCCGTAAGATCTTTGATCTGATAGCAAGACAGGCCCACAAGACCGCAGATCCCGGCGTGATCTTCATTGATACCATCAACAAGAAGAATCCGACCCCTGAGCTTGGCGACATCGAGAGCACAAACCCTTGCGGTGAGATCCCTCTATTGCCCTATGAGGCCTGCAATCTTGCGTCGATTAACCTTTCTCACTTTGTCGTCGATGCCGAGCTGGATTTTGAGCGGCTTAAGTCTGTGGTCTGGGACGCGATGCACTTCTTGGATAATATCATTGACATGTCCAGATATCCATTCCCCGAGATCACGGCGATGGTGCATGGTAACCGTAAGGTGGGTCTGGGGGTCATGGGTTTTGCGGACATGCTTATCGGCATGGGTGTGAGTTATGTCTCAGAAGAGGCTTTAGTGATCGCTGAGCAGGTGATGGCGTATATCGACGAGGAGGCCAAAAAAGCAAGCATCCATATCGCTAAAGAGCGAGCTGTCTTCCCCAACTTCAAGGGGAGTATCTATGATACGAAGAGAAAAGAGGATCGTGTCAGAAACGCAACGCGAACAGCAGTCGCACCCACAGGGACCATTTCAATTATCGCAGGATGCTCAAGTGGTATAGAACCTCTTTTTGCCCTTGCATATGAGCATGCGATGGTGGGGCGTCATCCTATGGTCGAGGTGAATCCCTTGTTTTTGCGATGGGCTAAGGCGAATGGTTCGCTGGGTGCGAAGGTGCTCAGGGACGTGAAGATCAAGGGGAGTCTGGGAAGCATCAAGGGCGTGCCTCAGGAGATTAAGGACGTGTTTGTGACAGCGCACGAGGTGCCTGCAGAGGTGCATGTCAAGATGCAGGCGATGTTTCAACGCCATACGGATAATGCGGTGTCAAAGACGGTGAATCTGCCTCACAAGACGACTGCGCATGATATCGCTAAGATCTACAGATTGGCCTATGAGTTGGGGTGTAAGGGCATCTCAGTATATAGAGAGGGCTCAAAGAGCCAGCAGGTTATTCATATCGGTAAGGCAAAGAATTGATGTGTAATCTTCTCGTGTTGAGATGTATTCTCGACATTTCTTTATTCTGGACGGGGCGCAGGTGGCGAGTTGTACAAATCTCTGCGTTGGAAGAGATAGACTGCTCGTGCTTCGCTGGGAATGATCACATCGACGTCACGAACATGAAGCGGTCTTCCAGAAGGGTCACAGAGCAATCCTTCTAGGGCCATTTGTCCCACAAGTTCACGTGCTTGGTTTGGGGTGCTTGCGACAGGGTCAAGCAATGGGGATGTGGTGCGCAGATCAGCAGGAGTGCTGGTGGCGGGGAAGGGACTGAGCGCAGTTGCGTGTAAGTTCAGCATCTCGATGATACCAGGATCCAAGTATCCTCTGGCGATCGCAGTGGCTATTGCGCTTTGATCAAGATATGCACGTGGTTGCTGTAGTCCTCGGGGATCGATCTGTCCATTGGAGAGCAAGACGACACCAAGGTATGCTCTTCCAGTGGCCAAAGTACCGATGGGGGCGACGTCTCCTGAGAGGGAGAGCTCGCGTCTTTCAAGCAGAGCAAGTCGTCGTGATCCTTCATCGATACGTCCGTTCAGGCGGTCGACCTGGATGACGACATCATTGTGGACATTGCCGACTTGATCAAGGATCATCTGGTCCTGGGTCTCAGATGAGGAGGTGGCATTGGTGATGCCTTGGGCAGTCTGTCGCTGGACAGCCTGCAGCTGGTTGACGATGCCCATGCGGACCTCCTCAGCGCGAGTCTCTGCCGCGGTGAGCCGCCCTTCAAGAGCGGTCAATCGTCGTTCTGATTCTACAAGATTGTAATCGACGCGGTTGCGCCAATTGTCGAGGTGATCTCTATAGGATTCATATTCTGAGGGGTCGACTTGTCTGCATCCGGCGAGGAGGATGAGTGTGCCAAGCGCGTAGTGGAGTTGTTGTGATCTCATTGTCGTTGTGGTGGCGCGGCAAGTTGGCGCAATAAGATGTCTATTTCAGCGCGTGATTGGGTGTGGTCTGCATCAGCCCGAGCATTGATTGTTTCCAAGTATTGACTGCGCATTTGCGCGCGTACTTGTGCCTGCTCTCTCCAGTAGGAGATTTTATGGGGCAGGTCTTGATGTTGGTCTTCCATAACCCTTCTGGTATTCTGGTAGTTTTGTCCGATCTTGGTCTCAAGGGCTTCGGATTGTTCTTGGTAGAAGTGTGAGAAAGTATCGAATCGATTCCAGATGCTGTCCATGATT